>JAYSSB010000062.1:0-5055 GCA_043720755.1 Candidatus Altimarinota bacterium
GGGATATATTTTGCTATATCGATGCTATCTTTGATTTTTTGGATCATTGCTCGACATAGTCCAGAACTCGCCCTCTCACTCCATATGACTGATCGTGGACTCGCTATATTCCTCCTCACGACCAATACTCTCATCGATGCGATGGGGGCGACTGCTATATTTACCAAGCTCTACAAACATCCTGGAACTGAGGATAGGCTCGCCTGGCTCCTCGGAGGATGCTCTGGACTCCTCGCTATTATAGCAGTTCGAGGTTGGAGTTTTGAGGATATGATATATCCAGTCTATCTCCTCATATCCAACATAGCGATCTATCTCCTCTGCTTCCGCAAGCGTCCGAGATGGAGGATGATACATGTATTTGGCTGGATGGAGCGTCTCGTCGGTACGAACTGGCGAGGAAAAGAATAATTCACACAAGAGATTTTCTAATTGTTTTTAACAAGTTTTTTCATATAGTGGAGTTAATTATTTTTTGCTCATACTATGTCTCTCTATACCAAATACAGACCAAAAGACTGGGACTCTCTCATCGGTCAAGATGCGATCTCGACGATACTACGCACATCACTCATACAGGATCGAGTCAGTCATGCCTATATCCTGACAGGCTCTCGTGGAACTGGCAAGACGACAACTGCTCGTATACTCGCAAAGTGAGTCAATTGCAAAAATCTGCAACAAGGAAATCCATGTCACACGTGTAGTCATTGTATCGCTTTTGACGAGGGGAATATGCTCGATTGTATCGAGATCGATGGAGCATCGAACAACTGAGTTGAGAATGTCCGAGATCTTATCGAAAAAGCTCGATTTGAGCCCAATATCGGAAAATACAAGATCTATATCATCGATGAGGTGCATATGCTCTCAACAGGAGCATTCAACGCTCTCCTCAAAACCCTCGAAGAACCACCAAAACATGTGAAGTTCATCCTTGCAACGACAGAGATCGACAAGGTTCCTGAGACGATCCGATCCCGCTCGCTCAGATTCGACTTCAAGAAAATATCTGAAGCTGATATCGTGAAACGACTCGAATACGTATGTGGAGAAGAGGATATCAAGGCTGATAAGGAAGCACTCCATATTATCGCTCGAGCCGCTCGTGGAGGACTGCGTGACGCTCTCACACTCACTGAGCAGAATACAGTGAATCAAGAGATATCTACTGAGTATGTCCGCTCTACCCTATCACTCATCGAGGACTCCCTCATCGACGAGATCATATCTACGATCATAGCATGTGATCGAGCAAAAATGATAGAGATACTCGATACTCTCCGCAGTCGCCATGCCGAGGTACGAGGGCTCTTTGATCAGATCATGTACGGACTACGGGATGCGATGATGACGAGTTTCGAGTGAGCAAATAGTACTGCGAACTTCGCAGAATATAGTGATATATTCGCCGTATTCGAGTCAGCATATACTCGGATCAAGATCATCCCTGATGGATGGCTCCTCATCGAGATCACTCTGATGCGAGCAGTGGCACGTGGGGAGAAAGTTACTAATAATTCTGTTTCACTCTGATGAACTGAGTGAACTCATCGCGGTTTGGGGGAAGGAACTGTTTGAGTCGGATGAAAGAAAAAAGAACGATGAGCAGAGCGAGCGAGCGCCCATTTCCCGCAGAGCGGGATTGGAAGTACCCTTGGTGTATTTTCTGACCCCAATAGTTTTGGTACTTTTTCTACAAAAAGTACAAAAGAAAATATATCAGAAAGGAAATATATCAAAGATATCTTCTCTGAAGATAACAATATAGAAGAAAAAAAGAAACAAGAAACAAGAAATATAGACCCTAAAACAGAATCAAGACAAATCGAAAAAAAAGAAAAACTGGAAACTACCAGTTCCTCTTTTTCATATATAGAGTTCCTCGAAGCCGTCAAAAAATCAAAACCAGCACTTGTCACTGATCTCAAAACTGCCAGATTCGAGATACAAGGTACCGTATTGACTCTCATATTCGCAAAAGAATGGCACTATGGCCGTATCAATACTCCAGCAAGCAAAAACATACTCGTCGAAATACTCAAGGAAATCTATGATCAGGATTGGACCCTATTATGCAAGCTCGATGCAACACCTGGAGTCAACATAGCAAACGATATATTCTAAGAATCTACGGTCTCGGACATGAGATACTTGGTTGAGCCTTCATACAATTGATATACATGATGGGAAGCCTCTTCTCTACTTGTTCACTGGTCGAGATGAGACCGAGATGGATATCGATGAGGTTGGACATGAGGGCTGACTTGATATCGATCGCTGGAGTACGATAGATCTCGAGTTTGCTATAGGTCGATATGATCGAGGTTTTGAGAGTATTTTCTTTGCTGAGTTTGTTCACGTAGTTGGATCTATCTACCGTATTCTTGGCACTCGCAACGAGTTGTTTCCATGGGAGGAGGATATTCTCGAGTCAGACTATTGGATTCGAAAAACATCTCTGTTGAGCGATACTCGCTCACTCTGCAGTTGCATCTCACTGAGTTTTTGTCTTGAAACAATCAAAATTACCAAGCATCGCTTGGGCACTTCGAGAACTATATCATTGTCTCGAGAGCTCTTGCTGGAGGAGCTTGCGTTGGATATCAGTGTATTCAGATGATTTCATACTGGCATTGCCTCACTGGAAGAGTGCGATCGCTTTTTTCCAATCTGTCCAGACAGAGTCATTTTTAGAGCCAGTAGTTTCTATTTTTTTTAGAGATACAGCTATAATAGTCTTTATACCATCGAAGATAGATTGATTATTTTTTGGTATACATCATGCTGTTGCAGTCGGGATATACGTACTATTGATCGATCGAGCAAGTGTCAGATTTGCGAGTGAGAGTCCGCTTGGTTCTACTGGAACTCAGAGAGCCGCTTGCTTGAATATATTCGATAGAGTCTGATTATCCGAGAGGAGTCTCGTATAGTCTGACTGGATCTGATCGGAGAGATTGCACTTCGATGCAAGAGTCGAGAGTGATCTCGTGATACGAGCATCGATCGTCGAGAACAGTATACCATCTCGCATCACTGGTTCTCTTGCTTCACCATTGATAGCTACTTGTATATTGTAGCGAAAATCGAGAAGTAGATTCGGGAAGTATGAGAGACGAGTAGAGGCACCATCGATGACGCTCAGAGTACGCTCTACTCATACAGATGCTCAGCTTTTTGATATACCACAGACTCATGCCTGAGATCCATCTCGACTCAGTCGAGTGAGCTCAGTATCTACATCTCGACTATACTGAGCCAGTTCAGGTATAGGACCAGACTCTATGGTACAACTCTCTGCTCCAACATATTGTGGCAAAGTGAGTACAGCAAAAATCAGGATTGAGAATATGATGTGAGAAGGATTTTTCATATTATTTGGTAGGGAGAGTATCGAGCTTGCGATCGGTATCGAGGATATCGAGGATGATCCGCATCATCGCTTGAGTAAATGCTTGTATCTCATTGAGATCACTAGAGAGACTCTGATAGGCTTCTTTTTGCCCCATACCGAGTGAGATCTGATAGCATCCAGCAAGGTTGTCCATCTCAGTCGGACCAAGAGGCGTAGTGCGTGATGCTACCTGGGTCGTATTGGTAGGACCAAGAAGTCAGGCTCATATCGAGCCATTAGCGAGAATAGGATCACCGGGGAGTCAGGCTTCGTTCATCGCACAGCGAAACGCTCTATCGAATACGGCATCTCGAGCCGCTTGGGTATCTTCTGTTTTGAACTGTTTTTTTATCTGAGGGGATTCTGTGGTATAGACTCTGGCCCCTGCAATCTTGTTTTTGATTTTTATGTTGAGAAATGGGAGCTGATACGAATTGTTCGTCATCTTCTGAGCCGAGAGATCTGACCACGATATTGGATCCATCATCTTGGAGTGTTGTTCGAGGAGTGATTCGATCGACGTATTGGAGAATCCGCCGAGTCCTGCCTGACTACCTGCGACCATATCGATCGTGATACATAGTATCCCCTCACACGCCTTGGAGTGAGCAAAATCAGCCTTCTCAGAAAGTCCAAAAGCATTCTCGAGCGTAGATCCCGACGATATCGATGAGGCAAGTGATCCAGCTGGGATATACCCGACTCATCCAGATACTGATCCTCCACCGATGGTAGAGCCTATATCCGAGAAGAATCCATCATCAAAGAGCCTAGTATCACTCCCTCCTGAGGCAGATGATGCACTACAGACAGTTGCCCATGGGAGACTCCCAGTAGATCAGGACGTACCTGATAGAGATGTTGTCACGAGAGATCCACCCGAGAGAGTAGATCCTGATTGTGAGAGGGGCAGATTCTGAGATAGTGGAGTAGAGGATACTACAGGTGCAAAAAGCGGAGCAATAGGATCTCATCTCAAGAGACTCGCTAGAGATTTTGTGGTAGCATTTTTAGCTCCTGTATAGGGATATTTTTCTCGGAAGATAATCGAGTTGATCCGAGTGATATCTGTGAGGATATCATAATCAGAGTTCGCAATATCTCCATCCATATAGAGTCCGACATTGCCGACTGTTTCGATAGTATTTTGATCTTCATGAGCTGCCTGATCGAGGGCATTGTACTGTTCGACGAGACACTGAGAGAGGCGGGAGAGCTGATCAGTATTGATATCTACTTTTTTCTGAGCGATGACGATACCCAGTCGTCCATAGTTCCCTACTCTGAGCTCTTCGAGAGTGATCTGATCGATCGGCTCACTCGAGAGCCAACTCACTCCACAGCCGAGAGCACCATAGGTACGCTTTTCGGTAAGGCGGCGAGTGAGGATGCCCTGAGCGAGAGCGTCTCAGGCATCATCGATACGACTATAAAAATCCAAACCCAAATTGGACCCCACGGTATCTGCTCATAGGGCAACAGAAAATGGCATCACAATGAGCAATACAAGAGTATATATGAGACTGCGAAATATCATAGATATATTGTATCAAAAAGAGACGATAAATGCAAAAAGAATTGCAAAATGGGTACATATTTTTATACTAGTATCACAGTAAAAAAATAAAATATATCTCTTATGAAGCTCGTACTCTCTC
>JAYSSB010000063.1:0-1807 GCA_043720755.1 Candidatus Altimarinota bacterium
CAGCTACTCCTATGGGCACGATAGTCTCTCTGACCTGAACCTTGACTATCACAGGAGTGATGATAGATCCTGTGAAAAAAAACCTCATCATTCCAAATACTACACCTGTATGAGTCTATACAATATTCTACACTCTATGTGAGGCTATCAATATTACTAATTGTAAGACCCAAATTATCACTATCAGAGTAAATACACCTTCTCCAATAACCTCAAATATGAGCTGAGGTGGATGAGGGGGAAGTTTTAATAGCACTATATTAACTACTATAAATACTCCTATCATCTCTCTATCTTTGTCGGGGAATACTATCTCACGTGATATAAAAATCAAAGATATACGAAAGATTCCACCAAAAACCCCTCAAAAAATAATAGTTATTAAAAAACCACTTGATCAAAACAGCATAGCTGCTGATAAAATTGCTCGTGATCAGGCAATGATACCTGGATATATTCTCCCTAAAAAGCTTTTTGATACTGGATGAATACCAGTTACAGAATATATCATGGATAAAATCCAAGTAAATGGTATCAAAATATTATCTCAAAAAGGAGTACTAACTACTCCAATCATATATGCAAATCCATGGGAATGATCCCTCGATAGTGCCCCGAAAAATATAGATTATTGGATCGAGAATCTCCCAAATCAAGATAATAGTGCTTCTCGATATATTGTCATACCAACCTTGGGTACTGTTGTTCCAGTAGTCAATATCTCTGAAAAAGAAAAAGCTTTCAAACTTTTGATCTCGGGCAAAGAAGCCTCGGTTATGTCTTATTTTGATAATGGGGCTCTCCAATATCCTCGTACTGCTAATCCTGGCAAATATGGTAATATGGTAGTAGCATGACACTCGTCATATTATGCTTGGTCAAAATGAAGATATAATACTGTATTTGGTACTCTTCCATCGATCCAAGTTGATGACGGGGCAGAAGTCTGGGTATATGACAAAAATAGTAATGGACTCTACGATCTCTATAGATACAAAATTATAGAATCGTATAATACAAAACCTACAGACGTGAATATCATGAAACCAAGATACTGAAAAAAAGAAATAACACTCTATACTTGTACTCCTATTGGTGGAATCAAAGGTCGATGGATTATCCGAGCTGAACTCATAGAATCTTAATAATAACGCATTTATAAAGAACTCCTCTTTAAAGGAGTTCTTTACTTTTTCTTCCCTATACAGATGAAATATTCCTCAAAACTCCTTTCTCGACATGCCTTTGGCTTGAATCTACTGACTTTAGCAAAGTTTTCTTTGAGTGGTCACATCAGATCATTGACATCTTCTCCAACAAATACCTTGAGTACGAGATTGCCTCATTTTTTCAAAAATACCTTGGCTACATCGAGTATCGCAAGATTGAGCTCTACTGATCTATACTGATCTACTCAGCTCATACCGGTTGTCGAAGGTGCAATATCTGATGTGATGAGGTCGAATTGTCCGATTGAGAGCGAGTCGAGATATATCCTGATTTTCTCATATTCGAATATACTCTCTTGGAGGAGATAGATATTTGGACGACCAAAATTAGGGTCTATTTTTGTGACGTCGATCCCGACTACCTTGCGATCGAGATCGATGATCTTCGATATTACCTGGAGGAAACTCCCCGGAGCAGCAGCTACATCCAGTACATTCATATTTGGTTGTATCACATGATATTTTTCTTGGATTTCGAGGAGTTTGAACGCACTTCTTGCCCTATATCCGAGTTTTTTTGCTCGGTCGAAGTAGGGATCTTGTACGATGAATTGTTTGGTCATGAGTGGTTGACAGAT
>JAYSSB010000064.1:0-4976 GCA_043720755.1 Candidatus Altimarinota bacterium
CATTTTGTTCTTCTTCACCACTGGTGGAGAATAGGAGAAATATCGGTTTATATCCCATCGCTACGATACTCTCATAGAGTTCAGGGATGAACATCTCACGTCCTCTGAGAAATCCTCATCTTAGAGAGATGCCGACGAGCTTGACAGGAGATATCGGCTTGGCGATCGCTGGTGGCTCATGGAGAAAGACGATATCTTGTACCTGGATCGATGATATCTCGAGTGCATCGAGGAGTCACTTGCTCTGCTGGTCCCTGACGAGCATGAGATCTCCATCTTTGAATAGATTTTTGAGTCTCATCTTATTCGCTACATCTGTAACCTCGAGTCCTATACCCCAGAACAAGAGAGTTGTCTTGGCAATACGAGCTACTCGAGTACGTAGAAGCCACTGATAATAGAGTGAGGTAAATGATACTCCAGGCTCATTGTCGAATATGATCCCACCCCCACCGATGATGAGGACATCCGCTCGGGCAATGAGCCATATATTATGGACAAGATATCCGATATTTTGCAAGAACTTTTTGCCAATATGATTCGGAAAATACGATACATATCGGATCGAAGTATCTCTCATAAGAGTGCTGTCCGGATCATATGTAAAAACCGTGATCTCGATATTTTCTCAGTATTGTTTTTTGATATATTCGACCTCTCACTTCAAAATCAACTCATCTCAGAGATTGTATGAGCCAACAGCTGCCATGAAGAGGATTTTCTTGGTTTTGATTTTCTTGGGCTTGGAGCCAAACATATGCAAATAGTGATGTTACTCATATCATATAGAACTTCGTCATATATGCAAAAATATCTTGCTTTTTTCAGCTTTTGTGTATCCTGAAGTTCTATATTCTCATCTCTAAAATATCAATTATGGCCAATATAAACATTGCTCCATCCAAAACTATGCTCAATCTCCTGCATATCCTCCCAGCATTTGCTGATGAGTCCAAGCTCCGACTCAATGCTATAGTCGAAATCAACTCATCTACAATCAACAAGTATGAGATCATCACAGAGACTGGCACACTCAAGCTGGATAGAGTCGGATATTCATCACTTGCCTATCCTTTCGCCTATGGAGCGATCCCATGTACGTGGGATCATGACAATGATGCTCTCGATATCGAGATCATAGGAGTCACAGAGCCACTCGTACCTGGCTGTCTGGTCGAGGCTCGTATCATCGGAATCATGCGGTTCGACGATGGAGGAGAGATCGATGATAAGGTGATCGCCGTACTCGCTGATGATAAGCGGATGGATCATATCATATCATATGAGCAACTCGGAGCACATTGGGTCAAGGAGACTCAGTACTACTGGGAACACTACAAAGATCTCAAAAAACCAGGAACTTGTCGAGTCAACTGATTTTTTGGAGTTGAGGACGCTATCCAGACTATCAGAGAGTGTGAAGCGAGATATGTGAATGAATATGTACCAAAATTTAACTAAAGAAATATGTCTCTCGATCTCTACTCATATCTCCTCGCCATATCTATACTCTCGGTCTGAGCTCTGGTGCTCATATCACTGCTCGGATATATGATGAACCAACAAGTACGGAGGAAAATTCAATCTATCTCCTATTTTCATATCGTGAAACTGATTGGATTTCTCACAATCACGGCTACCATAGCGGTCATGGTATACCAGCTTCACTATGAGCTCGAGGTTTGTGAGCTCTGCTGGTGGCAGCGGATTTTTATATTTCCAATCGATATAGTGGTACTCGTATCACTCTACCACAAGACACGAACCAATCATGTTATCATAGCAATACTCGCCCTGTTTGGGACATTTTTTGCAGGATATCACTACTACTATCACTTCCGTGGATGGGTACTCGGGGAGGCAGTATCGCTCCCATGCTCAGTAGGCTGACTCCTCCCGGCATGTACGGATAACAATGGTATCCTCCAGTTCGGATTCCTCACGATACCGGGGATGGCACTCATATTGCTCGTCACAGTCCTCTGGCTCTCATATGTAGCACATAGAGTACAAAAATAGAAACAAAAATCCCCTACCGTGAAGGTGGGGGATTTTTTTGCTTATTTTCGATTTTTTGCTATACTGCCCACCTATGCAAAATGAAACAAATATCACAACCCACAGGCTCGTACTCACTTGCCAGTCTGGGCTAGAGTCACTCGTGAAGCGAGAATGTGACAGGATCGGTTGTACCGAGATAGTCACCACTGATCGACTCATATCATGTACTGGGACAGATCAGAATATGTACGAGCTCCTCATATGAAGCCGATTCTCCAATCGAGTATATATCGAGTTGGCAAATGCGAAAATCGAGGACTTCGATACGCTCTATGATACTCTCAACGGGCTCAAGTGGACCGACTATCTCACGGGCAAAGAGCGGATCATAGTCGAGGCAGCATCAACCAGGTCGACTCTCGAGCATACACCGACGATCCAGAGTGTGAGTCAACGGGCGATATTCTCCACGATGAATACTCCCAATGTAACCAACGGGATCGAGGTACATATACTCATCCTCATCATCGACAACATGGCTCATATCCTCCTCGATATCACGGGAGATCCACTCCACAAGCGTGGATACAGACGTGAGGCATGAGAGGCACCACTCAAAGAAAATCTCGCAGCCGCACTCATAGCGTTCGCTAATTGGAAGTACGCAACTCCCCTCTCTGATCCTATGTGTGGATCTGGTACGATAGCGATCGAGGCGGTCATGATCGCTCGCAATATAGCCCCTGGGCTTGCTCGCAAGTTCAGAGTTGAAGAGCTCCGATTCCACAATAGTGGGTTGTTGCAACAAGTGCAAGATACGGCTCGCAGCAAGATCTATCCAAGTGGCAAATATACCGTCACAGGGACAGATATAGATCCTGAGATGATACGAGTAGCAAGAGCCAACGCAAAGAGAGCAGGAGTGGATGGAGATATCAGATTCTCTGTCGGAGACTACGTGGGAGGCCCAGTATCTGAGGGGATCATCATCTCCAATCCTCCATATGGGAACAGATTGCAAAACAATCAGATCGAGTCGATCTATACCAAGCTCGTCAAAAATATAAGTGAGCAATGAGGTGGATTCATCACGAGCTATGATATCGGCAAAAACCAACTCGCCAATAAAAAACTCCTCAATGGATGAGAAGAATGCAGGTTTTGGTATAGGAAAGGATAAAAAATAAAAATCTCTCTTCATATGAAGAGAGATTTTTTATGAGATGATTACATTCCGAGGAATCCCTTGATCTTACTCATGACTCCTCCTGCATTCTTTGTTGCGAAGTCTTTGACCTTGGTCATATCTGTGTTTTTCATAGCTTCCTTTGCATTATCCATAGCCTCAGATATCCCAGTCTTACCATCTCCATCAACATCCTTACCCATGAGCTCTTGTACAGCCTCTATTGCATTTTTGAAGTCAATATCAGGGAGATTTGCTGTATCGAGTCCGAGCTTCGATGCAGTACCCTTGAGTCCCATAGTTGCGATAGATGACTCGAACTTGTCACCGAGACCTGACTTGAGTTTCCCGATCATATCCTCAGATACACCGCCTGCCATGAGTTTTTTGATGATGTCGTCCATAGAAGAAAAAATTAATAAAATAGAAGTCTGATAAATATCAAACTATCGATGCAGATTATATATGTTCGGGCATAGAAAGCAAAATAAAACTCTCAAAATAGAATGCACATAAAAAATACTCATTTCTGAGTAATTTTTTGGATTATTGTGATGTAGTCTATCGTTGAAAAAGGTTGAACTTTTAGATATGGTAATTTCGAGGCTATACAGCAATATTTTGGAGACGATGAATTTTATGGATGAGTACCATCGAATACGAGAAGAAACACGATTTTTGGCTATCAATACCTAAAAATATAGCCATTTTTATCCAGATATACCCCCTGTTTTTTGCTTCTGTTCCCTGAATATGGTAGACTGGATGGGTAGATATCTGTTCTTTGTATAGTTATGAATGAAATAAAAGTGGAGCAACTTATCAAGGCACTGATGCCACTGGTTGGCTATTGGGAATATGCCGAAGATATTATTGCGAAACTTCGTGAATGAACCGTATCCGAGAATGCTATGGAAGAGTTGACCGATTTGCTGCGAAATGTGAGTAAAACCGCGAAAGATGAGCGAAGTCTGGTCGAGATGACAATCGCATATGAGACCTCGAAGTATTGGAAACAAAAAGAGACACAAGAGCATGCAGCAAACAATGACAGTATAGCAAATACACTCGATGCGTTCAATAGCCTGTAAGTCATATCTTGAAACCCTGCTCTGTAATCTCACTATTGCCCATGGCTCAAAGCCCAGAAGACATCAGATGACCTGAAAATCTCCGCAATAGTCAAAAGGAGGCAGTTTCACTGAGAGATATAGCAGATAATAGAGATGAGGTTGCTCGGCTCCTCAACAGACACCCAGAAACACCAGCAATCGTGGAGAAAATCATATGACCCGAGAAGACGGTCGCTCATGCCAGTGAAAAACATAATCATCCGACTTCCCTCTCGACCGACCCTATGGTTCGTAAGGTTCAATTGGCTCTGTATAGTGGTTTTGGTATCGATGTGAAAACCGATGCGAATGGTGCCATAGATAAGTTCAAAAAGTGAGTCATCGATGGGCTAGTGGTCGGCAATGGAGAACTCGCTCGTATGATATACACCGAGGGAGTGGGTAAGTTTCTCACCGCTATAAAGGAGCAACTCTCAACCATAGAGGGCTGGTGGAAGATAGCAGAAGCACTGGGAACATCAGTCAAGGAACTCTTTGTAGGTGATGCATATGAGCGAGGCAAGTCGGTTGCTGACCTCGGTCTCATAACGACTGGTATTGCTGCGGTGGGGAGTGTTGCGAAGATGGCAGGCAAGACAGCAGTCAGAACATGGATGAAAATAGGAGCAGAAACCGTGGGTCATCAAGGTGCGAATACAGTTCTCTATTGACTGGGG
>JAYSSB010000065.1:0-4962 GCA_043720755.1 Candidatus Altimarinota bacterium
GTTTGGGCACTATGATACTATCTTGCATACCGAGAAGTCGTCAGACAGTATAGGCGAGATGAGCATCTTGGAGGAGATGAGGACCAGGCACTTGGAGTGCCATCTCTGGTATAGACATAGTTTTCTCGACGTAGTAGGTAGTCACGACTCCATCTATCGTCTCCTCTACTCGAGGGAAATAAGTGATGATAGCATCTCCGATGATAATTTTTTTCTCTTCTGGGATATACAGTTTCATGCTATTCTCATCATCTGCCGAGATCAATATATATCCAGATGTCTGATCGACAAGAGCCTGAAACGCTGAGATATAGTCCTCGAGATCCCTATAATAGTCGAGATGATCGAGATCGATATTGGTGATCACTGTGATATATGGACGATACTGGAGAAACGATCTCTTGTACTCACATGCCTCGATGACAAATATATCTGTAAGTAGCTCGGTATAAAAGTTCGAATTGTTCAACTGCGGTACTTGCGTTCCGATGATCGCAGAACACCCAGGAGCTGTAGGAGCATAGAACGCAGTCCCACCGGCTGGGAGCTCGATGGTAGGATTGGTCGCATAGTCATTGGCGAGCATGAGCGTCGTCATAGCGGTCGTCGTAGACTTGCCATGAGAGCCTGTGATCGCTATTCCCTGTTTGGAGTTAAAAATCCGACCCAGAGCTACTGGGTACGAGAGATGCTCGATACCGAGTTCTCGAGCTCTTGCGAGTTCTACATTGGAGTAGATCTGCTCTTCAGTGGGAAGATCAGGTTGCGTGATGATCGCCTCAGAGTATATCACGAGATCTGTATCATCTCACAGATTCTCAGCCCTATGTCCGATAGATATATCGAATCCCTCAGAGCGGAGTCGGTCAAGGAATAGCGAATCCGCTCCATCAGAGCCAGATACGCTATAGCCAAGACGCTTGTAGTAGCGAGCAAGAGCCGATACTCAGATTCCCCCGATACCGATGACATGGAGATGTTTTTTAGTGTCTTTCATGAGTCCAATATATCGAAAAATAGAGAAAAAGCACTATATTTTTTGGATAATATCACTCACCCATTCATTCGCTGTCTCCCCTCTCGATGCTCTCTCAAAATGGAGTCGATACTTCGCGATCACGAGATCATTGTTCATATAGTCAGCACCGAGACAAGTCCAGAGTCGATATATTCGCTTGGGATCGAGTACATGCCAGAAGTTGCTATAGAGCTCTTGTCGTCCGTCGAGATAGTCGAGGATATCCGATAGCCAGTAGTCCTCATCGATTCGGGCATTCGGAAAAAATGAAACTTCTAAGAACTCTGATGATGCAAAACTGTACTCGAAGATAATCGAATCCTCAGTATTGATTTTGAATTGTATCCTATATACTCCATCTCGATTCGCTATCAGAGCAGACCGGAGTGAAGCCACTGGGGAAGCTGACCAATACGGGAGAAATCTGGTATTTAGTATACTGCGAATTTTCTCTATAGATATTGTGAGTTCATCAGGAGTATATTCTCGTGGTATCAATGGTCACTGAGCATAGATTCGTTTATCTCATTCTATCTGAGATTTTGATTCTGATTTTTGTATCTCGCCGATCGGACATTCTTTGCGTCATGGCTCTATAGCTCCATTTTCTATCTTGTATTGACGTCCTGGTATGAGTGCCTTCTGAGCAAATTCATAGCCATATCATCTCGCAATATCACTCTCCATCGATGCGATCTCATCAAGTGGGAATATAGAGAGCTCAGCTAGTGAAGCAGAGAGTGAGCTCGGATACTGGAGTCATTGCCCGATATATCCTCGGACGTACCCTGGGAGTGTCGCTATATTGTCCATATCGGTATACTCCTCGTATTCGTACTTCTCATAGTTCGCTCTGATCTCCTCTTTGCGACCAGCGATATACTCCGATCGATACGCCTTCTGTCGATTGCCCGTATAGTCATATATCCGAAGCTGTCACTCCAGCTCATTGCGACTCGCAAGATAGCATCTTGTCTTGTATTCCTTTTTATCAAAAATCTGGAACAACATAGTAGCAATATAAGTATCATACTCATCAGGAACGGTGTCGATCTCGGCAAATAGGAGCTCTGTATCAGAAGCAATAGAGAGCATCATCACAGCATCTTCGTTGGTGATATCTGATTGTGCGAACATATATCCTGTGATATCGACTCAGTTGAGAATATATATCTCACGAGGAGCGAGCCAGTGGATCTGAGCATTTGGGAGATACTCAGCAAACACTGGAGCAAGGAATCTGAGAGTGATTGGAAATATAAGGAGTGGACTCGCATGCTGATATATCTCCACGAGCGTATACGGATCGAGATGATCGCTATGAGCATGAGAGATATAGATCGCATCGAGCGAGCTCAGTTTCTCTGGATCGAGCTTGATTTTGACTGATCGCTCCATGAGATCACCAACTGCATAGTCTGAGAGCCAGCTATCGACGAGGATACGCACATTGTCTCAGGTAGGATTTGCTATATCGACGAGGAACTCGGTATGTCAGAGAGGAGTGATGATCATGATGAATATGTGAAAAAATCCCCGAAATTCGGGGATTGTATATTAGTATATGTCTGGAGTTGGGACTTGATCTTTTGGGATGAGATCTTTCATCTGTTTGAGGAGTCCATCTTTTTGTGTTGCCATGACATCCTTCATCTGTTCTACCATGATCGGTCCTATGTATTCCATGATCTTGCCCGTCACATATCCTGGATTGGACAGAGTAAAATATACGATAGCAAATATGATCGTCCATTTGATGATACGATACCAGTAGGATCTACTACGAGCTGATTGTTGGGATTTGACGATGTCATAGATTTCATCAAGTTTTTGTTCTGATGTGAGGGGTGTATGCATAGATCTATCGAGTTGCTCATGAGAGAGTCTGAGTATCTATCGGGGACTGCGGAGCAAACATCACGATGAGACCTGTAGAGAGGATAGAGATGATGAGCGTGATAACAGTGATGAGTATGAGTATTTTTCGCATGAGAGGATGTAGAAATGAGTATTATTGGAGTTCTGGAGAATCAGACGGATCAGGGAATCAAGCAGGGAGATCTGATTGTGATTCATCTGAGAATGTAGGAACTGGATTGAGTGCTTCGATCTCTTTGAGGAGATCTTGGAAGTATCTAGTATTCTTGGGTACTGTGAGCGACTGAGTCGATGGAGTAGACTTGGCTCGTATATCGAGATCAAAATGTGCTGGAAATGAGTCTGATATAACATCGAGGATCATAGCGAAGCGGGAACGCTCGATAGCAAGAGCGAGTTCTGCAGAGAAGAGAGTCTCTCACTCTGCAACGACTGATATCGGTCATCGTACCATACTCCCACTCTCAGTGAGATCGACAGAAAGTGATCCAACAGGAGATGTACCATTGATTTTGAGAGACTTGAGCTCATCACCTGTGATAGTACCTGACCACTCCAGTGTACCGACTACTGCAGAGAGCTTGCCTGTGAACTTGTCTCCATCGAGCGTATGACGCAGTGATACAGTGATACCCTGTGCAGACCCCTCGATCGAGAGCTCACGGAATCGAGATCCATCACGTTCGACATAGGCTGTGATCTTGCCCATCTCGACATCATTTTGACGGAGGGTCATATCGAGCGTATATTTCTTATCTTTTTTACCATAGCTCATAGAGACAACTGCCTTGTCCTCAGGGCTATCGATACGCACAGATCCACCCTCATCTCCTCGGATAATTGAGAGATTTGCTATAGTTTTGCCTGATGCTGAGAGTGCTCCATCGAGGACTGAGAGACGAGGGTCCTGGGGATCGAATCCGATCTTACCAGAGAACGCCATAGTCGCAAGGTTGGACTCAAGAGTCTGGACATCAGCATCAGTCATACCGGTACCAGCGAGATCGAGAGAGAGCTGCTTGATCAGAGATACGATCTGTGTACGATCGAGTCCTACAGCCCAATAGTGGAGAGATCCGCTCATACCGAGATCAGCAGTATCTCGCCAGATTGGGTAGGTGGTTGCGTATTTCTCGACATCAGAGAGAGACTTGGACATGAGATTGCGACCGATATTGTAGCCAAAATTCTCAGCCGAAGTCATACTTCCCGAATTATCGAGGTATCCACTGATATTGAGCCATGTTCGTTCATATTTTTTGAGGATTGTTTTAGTTTCATCAGGGATCATACCCCCATCGACAATATTTTTGTATGATACATAGCTATCAGCTCCGTATGATGCTATAGCGAGTTCATCAGCTGATACTGTACCCGAACTCACGAGAGAGGTATAGAGGAATTTGATATTGCGAAAAAATGACTCAGAGTTGCGACCATCTATGAGTCCACTATAGTCACTTGAGAGAGATCCTGAGAGGATGCCTGGGATATTCATCGAAGAGAGGATATTGCCCTCGATACTCTCATGTCGGTTGATACCGATGAGTTCTCAGAACTTGTCGATACCGTCAAGAGTAGCGACTATATTTGCCTTGTAGAGTCAGACGAATGATTCATCTTTTTTGGTCCATGGCATCGTACAGGCCGAGAGTGAGACGAGGAGGAGTGATATGAGGAGATATTTGTACATAAGAAAACAATAAAAATTAACAACAGAAGTATAGGAAAAACCCAAAAAATCGCAAATTTTTAGATATTTTTGAGGTTTTTGAGAAGGGAGTTCTTGATCGAGAGGTGTTTTTGAGTGATATTTTCTTTTTCTCGATCATAGTTATCTGTCAGTATCTGCCACCGCTCTTGGAATAACTCGAGAGAAAAATCCTGAGCTCTGATAGAGAGATGCTCAATCTCCAACATCTGGATGAGATCATCTGTCTTGGGTCCATATGATATCGGGATATATGGAATATCGTGAACCGTCGAGAGGATACCAGCATGGAGTCTCATACCGATCACTGCATGGAGAAAAGGATACATATCGAGTGTCTGAGTGATATTTTTGG
>JAYSSB010000066.1:0-4949 GCA_043720755.1 Candidatus Altimarinota bacterium
CCCATAGGGATATGATGCTCTGGTGTCATAGGCTTCTCCTCTCACTTCCTCATACTCGTACCTCAGGTGATGTCTGTGAGGCAGGTAGTGACGAATAGAGAGAGATCATCACTCGACATATCAGGCATCTCCTGAAACTCTGTGAGGACCTCATGGATGACTTCTTCAGGTCGCTCGAAGTATCTAGTATATTGCTCCCACGACATGTCTCAGTATTGGAGTTTTTTGACTCATGAGTCATAGATGAAGTCACGGATGATACACATAGTAGAAAAGAAAAATCCCTCTCACGATAAGAGGGATTTGGGTTTTTCCTATGTCATCTCAGATATCTAGTAGACTTGCTCATCGTACATCACGAAGAGTGTATTCGTAGAGTCAGGGAACGCGGTGAACTCGACAGGCATTTTCATCACTTGATCGAGTTTTTCATCCGGAGAAAAGCTCCACTCGATACCTGCAGAGTTGTACGCCTGAGGGATCGTGATACCGAACTTTTTGCCGTTCTCATCGATATTGTAGATCTCCACTTGATAGAGTCCGATGAGCTTCATGATATCTTTTCCTGTATATGACTTCGAAGCGGCTGGAGTGTAGGTATAGGCGACATTGATACCGATTCCAGTCGTTGCGAGAGCTGTACCGATTCGCACGATACCAGTCTTTCCGTTCTCGAGGATGATAGAGTAGTCAGTACCGAGGACGAGAGTACTCGCACCGTTCTTGACGACGATCGCAGTGGCTACGAGTCCAGTCGCTTGACGACCAGCGAAGAAGAGAGGAGCGTTGGATCCCCATGATCCAGTCGCGAGGACCACCTCAGCGGTTGGACTGATAGGAGAGGCTGCTACAGATGAGAGAGTTCCGATACCATCGAGAGTCGCGAGATTATCGAGATTGATTTCCCAGAGATCTGCCATGACAGATACTTTGGTGATTTTCTTGCGTGGAGGGAGCTTGGCATTGTCGGCGACGAGTGAGATGACTGACTCTTCGACCTTGAGTTTCGTATTTTCTGCGGCTCCGAGATTCACACCACCTGCCATGATGATGGCAGATCCGAGGCGGACTGATCGGCTACTTTGTACGGAAGTTTGCATAAATAAATAGTGATGAAATAATCATCATCACTCTATGATACTATCTTCATTTTCCTATGTCATCGAGTCTCTAGTATTCGGGATCATATACGACGATCTCGAAGTCAGTATGTACACCGAATGACTTGGTCTCGGGATCATAACTCTCACCGATATGGATGAGATTGCATGACTTGTATGATGTGATAGGACCAGAGCGATTGAGTTCTTTGACTACTTCCACTGAGAGGAGATCTGCCCCTTTTTGAGTCTCTGCCCACGAGGAGATCTGATATCTCTCTGATCTCACACCGATCCTCTGGATATTCATACTCCCGACTCGCTGATAGGTGACCTGTGGGAACTTCTCGGAGAAATCCTCACGGATATCTTTTCCGTCCGCCCATGTATGGATCTCATCTCCCACTATGGCAGTTATACCGGGAGAATTGCGGAGGATATCATAGATGGCTTTTTTTAGGTCTATCATAGAGGAGATTATGAGCGATTGTATCTTTCGAGGACCGCGTAGAATGTACGCTCGAACTCGTGAGCGAGCTTCTCTTGGATCTGAGGATCTGATATCGTTTTTCGGAGATACGAGCGAGGTCTCATTTTTGCGGTACCATATTCCAATTCTTTTGCATATTCTTGTGTGGTACCTCATGCTGTGACTCAAACAATCACTTTTTTTCATTTAGTATCTAACTCATGTGCAAGTGATCGTTTCAAATTTCCAGTGACTCACTCATACCAATGTCAAAAATACTGTTGTGGTTTGTAATGGGAGGATCGTTTCGGCGTTTTACCATCTTTTCTATCAATATTATTGATAGGCAGTCTTTCTAGATCTCTCGGTGTTATTTTTGCAATTTCATCCACCAATATCTGACCTACTTGAGCCAATCAAGCATTGATCGCCTCATTAAAGGCTCTTTCATTGATGCTGACTTTGCTATTCATAGTGTTTCATATAGAGGAGCTGATGATCGTCTGCACCTCAGAAATCCTCCTGGAGTGCGAGATGCTTCACGATGTACCGCACACCACGATCAGTGATGATATCATCACGGTGGATAGATATAGTGAGCTCACATCTGAGCGTGTGAGTGACCTCCTCCATAGGGACTGATTTTTCTATCATGAATCCAGACCCGACCTGTCCGACTCTCAGGATGACTCCCTTGAATCGGATGATAGTCGAGTCCGTATCCACCATCTCACCGATGTCATTCTTCGCTCTGACTTGCTTCGTGACTGTGAGAGGTCGCATATCAGAGGAGAAGTGTGTAGAGAGAAAGCTCATTAGGTAGTATGGATAGAAAAATGCTTGTACTTGGCAATGATCTTCTCCATATCTGGAGAGTCGAGATCGGATGATCCACTCTTCACGAGCTCACTCGGAGAGAAGAAAGTGACGGAGAGATCTCCGAGCTTCTTCGTCTTCACGACATCGGTATCACTCGTGATCTGATCTCGACGATAGAGCTCTTTGCAGTATTCGAGAAAGTATCTCTCGAAGTCCTTAGGAACGCTATCATATCCCATCGTGTAGGATACCTCGATATTCTTCATACCGCGTTCGAGCTCAGTCGTCAGATAGATCATATATCCATCGATAAAATCCACCGTATAGAGAAAGCCTGTACGGAAGTCTTTGACATAGAGGACCGTATTGATGCGGTTTTCCATGATGATGCGGATATTCCCACCACCGTCGATGCGACGAGTCTTCGTGCGAGTCTCGAGGTTTTCCCCGAGATCCGTATCGATGAGCTCTGTCGCAGTTTCGATGAGTGCCTTGAGACTTTCGTCCTCATCGGCACACTCTATGGCGAGATGAGACTTGAGTGTTTCGAGATCAGTATAGAGCATAGTGGATTAGTTACCAGCCGCCTTTTTTGCAGCAGCTTCGTCAGATTTCTTTTGGTCATCTGCCGCCTTTTTTGCAGCAGCTTCGTCGTCCGAAACGACACCCTTCACCTCACTTTTACCAGCCTTCTCGAACCCAGCCTCGAGGTATTCATCGATCTGAGCTTGCTCTTTGAGCTCGACTTCCTCACCCATTCGGACACCATTATACGATCGGTCGCGTGTGTTTACGAGTTTCATAGATAGAAAAGATTAGAATATAAAACACGAGAGTCATAGTAGACTCTCGTGTATATTTTCCTATGTCATCGAAGCGGACTAGTATTTCATAGTGAGCTTGTCGAGGAGTGCTGCTGCTTCTGGGACTTCGACCTGAGTGTCGAGCTCCATAGTGAAGTAGTACTCATCACGCTTCATCTTTGGATTGCGGAATTTTTCGAACTGTACCGCGGCAGTCTCGATCTGAAACGCGACGATCAAGTTCTGAGGATCAGTGAGGATCACTTGGCTCTTTCCTGCAGTGATTCCCATGAGAGGAACTTTCACGAGAGGACGACCCATGATGTTATCCACGAGGCTATTTCGGTTGAAGTTTGCCGTGAAGAGCTCATCGTATTCGACGATCGCGTTGTCATGGAGGAAGAACTGAGCGTTATCTCGGTACTGAGTCTCGAGAGATGTGTAGAGCTTGAGAAACTTGTCACGATCGAGACCTGCACCTGCTGGAAAGAGAGTTGCATTGGTAGAGTCGAGATACTGACCTGTCGCCTTGATACGCTTGAGCCACCCATCGATCTGCTTATAGGCAGAGAGTGTACCAGTAAAGGCTACATTCGCAGTATCTGCCGTGAGACAGAGTTTCTCAAGAGAGTTTGCGACTTTCTTCGAAGCGATCGAGAGGACATGTTCTCCGATAGAGACACCCTCGATATTGTGACGCTTCTCGCTATCGTATACGAAGATAGATCCTTGGACTTCCTTGGTATTGATCGCGATAGTCTGGTTGCTTACTGTGTCCGCGTCAGCATCGTTGAATGCGACAGCGTTTCCACCTGCTCGGAGGAATTCACCAGTAGAGACGAGTCTCTGGAGGTTTTTAGTAGCACGATCGACCTTTTCAGTACGAACTCGCTTGAGGAGGACTGATTGATCGACGACCGTATCGAAGAATGCTGATGCTTCTTCGACGGAGAGATGGACCGCACTTGATGTATCACCAGACGCACCGAATGCTTTATGTAGTTGTTCTTTTGCTCCCATAGGATAGAAATGATAAGAAAATAAGTAATAGAGAAATTATGCGAACCGAGCGGCTGCACCTGAGAGAGCGGCTGCACCTTTCGCGATTGCTACTGGAGCAGCTTCACCATCACCCTGAGCCGATGGCATCGCACCTTTTTCGACTGTTTCCAGACGAGCGGTGAGATCTTCCACAGTTTTGGTGATCGGAGTGAGAGTCGTGAGAGATGCCATAGCTTCCTTGAACTGTTCGAGGAGTCCTGCGAAGTCTTCTGCAGATACATACATATCGGCCCACTTTGCGATCTCTTCTTTCATCTTGGCGATTTCCTCACCTTGAGTAGTAGCCTCTGCATCGGTAGTTTCTGCCTCAGTTGTCGCCGTGTCGATAGCCTCTGCAGCTTCTTCGAGTTTTGCGATGAGAGATGCAGTATCACCATCCTTGGCAGCCTTTGTGATTTCTGCGAAAGCAGCTGCGATTTTTTGTAGGTGTTCTTTCATACCAGTAAAAAAAGTGAAATAATAAAACACAGGTATTTTCCTGTGTTTAGACTATTTTCCTATGTCATCGACTTCTATCGGGTCGCGAGATCTGAGAACTTTTTCTCCAGTATCTCGAACTCTTTCATATTCTCTCCTCACTTTTTTGCCTTGAGGATAGCGAACTTGGTCTGTGCGTGTGAGACTGCTGGAGTATTTCACTTCATCACGAGTGAGATTCCATGGACGATGACATCGGTGAGTTTTGACATAAAATTA
>JAYSSB010000067.1:0-4937 GCA_043720755.1 Candidatus Altimarinota bacterium
AGGAACTCTATCATTTTCAGCTGAAGTGACTCGAGAAAAAATATGCCCTCGAACGAGACTCACTCGGACTCGCTCCAATACTCTCCATCGATGTCGAGCTCATGAGGTCACTCATCGCCTCACTCCCATTTCCTCTTACGAACAAGCAAAGAATTGTCCTATTCCAGATACTCAAAGATATGGAACGACCACATGCTATGGCCCGTATGCTCCAGTGAGATGTCGGGACAGGCAAGACAGTCGTCGCACTCCTCGCATCAGTCCATGCGATCCTCGTGAGCAGGGCTCGACATCCAGAGTGAGTCTGAGTCCAAGTAGCGATCATGGCTCCGACGGAGATACTCGCTCGTCAGCACTTCTCGGGACAGGAGAACTGGCTCAGGAGCTGGGGCATCAGCTCTGATCTCCTCGTCGGATCGCTCACACCGAGGCTCAAGGTAAATGGCAGGTCTCGACTTGCGAGCGGGCAGACGGATATCATATTTGGGACACATGCTCTGATCCAAGATTCAGTTTCATTTGTCAGGCTTGGGTTTGTTGTGGTAGACGAACAACACCGATTCGGAGTAGAACAACGCAAGACGCTGGAGGAATATTGTAGTAATAGTGTCATCGTCCCACATCGACTCAATATGTCAGCGACCCCGATACCTCGCTCCCTCGCTCTGACACTCTATGGCGATCAGGATATATCTGTCCTCGATGAGTATCCAGCTGGACGTCTCCCGATCCATACGAGAGTCGTGAAAGAAGAAAAAAGAAACGAAGTCTATAACTGGGTCCGAGAAGAGGTCAGATCTGGTCGTCAGGTATACTGGATATCTCCACTCGTCGAGGAGTCAGATACCCTCGATATAGCATCCGCAACCAATATGCAGGAGATCCTTTCGGGAATATTTCCTGAGTTCTCGGTTGGACTCATCCATGGAAAAATGAACGGAAAAGAAAAAGATCGAATCATGCAGGAATTCTACGAGAATAAGATCCAGATACTTTCATCTACCTCCGTGGTCGAGGTCGGAGTGAACAATCCCAATGCTACAGTCATGTGCATAGAGGCAGCCGAACGATTCGGTCTATCACAACTTCATCAGTTCCGTGGCCGTGTCGGTCGTGGTCGTGATCAGTCATATTGTTATCTTTTTACGACAAAAGAATATAAGTCAGATAGACTCAAAGCAATGGAGGGGACCAATGATGGATTCGAACTTGCTCAGATTGACCTCGATCTCAGATGACCGGGAGAGGTCTATGGCGTCCGCCAGTCATGAGTTCCAGATATGCAATTTGCTGATCTGAGAGATACTGATCTCATCGCAGATATCAGGGCAGATATCGAGGAGTGGATAAAAAATAAAAAAGAGTTGTAATGCAAAAATATATCGTATAATTATATTACTATAATATATTATATATGCCTATTATCAAAATAGCAGATAGTCCAACCTATGATGATACTTATATATTGATGCGAGAAGTATCTCGACTTGGAAAAAATATCAAACGTAATATATCTCGATTGATCGCGTTTAGATCTCGTGATACTTCTCTGAGATCAGCCCAGCTTGCAGATAATTGCCGCTATAGAATACTCTCCTCACTCCAACAGATATCACAGATCCGTGAAGTCAAAATATGAAATGAGGAAAAATGGAATACGATACTCAAGTGATCTCTTATACCCCTCTATAAACATACCAATACTCCTGAGACACAACAAAAAATTAATACATTGATTGCTATAGATACGCATGATATATCAAAAACGGGTATTCATTTTCTCCAAGCCTATATGCGGATTGTAGCCCGTATCCCAGAGGACCAGATCAATCTCCCATTTCATCAATAAAATCTATGTCAGCAAATACTGCAAAACTCCAAGCACTCGTCTTCTCTAATCAATCTGTGCATAAAAAAGGCAAGAGTGATCAAATTATCGCAGCTCAAGTAATGATGATAAAAATAGCTATTGATAGTATTGTATCTATAATGAGAGACCCATCTGGATCAGCTCAAATCCTAGAGAATCATCTCTGAGTAGTATCTACTTTTTTTAGAGAACAAAAATTCCAAACAATAGTACTCCCAGTGTTGCAAAGTATAGCAAAAGAGGATACAGATATATGGAAGATCGCAAAACAGTGAGATACTCAAATGCCGCTTGTACCAAAATCATTTGAAAATATGAAGGTATCAACTAAAGAGGTACGAGGTGCTCATAATGTAGTGTTGGCTAAACTAGAACGAGAAAGAGAACTCGCATTATTATCTGTATATGGAGTGACTTCGCAGATTCTTTGAGAAGTGTTTATCGCTTTATCAAAAAACCCATAATAATGTCCCAAATCATCTCCCTCACTCTCAAGAATCTCAAAAAAATCGGAATCGAAAATAGTATCCCCAATATTACTGAGGAGAATGCCGAATTCCTCAAAAAAATAATCCGAGAGAAAAATCCAAAACATCTCCTCGAGATCGGTACTGCCAACTGATATTCGGCACTTCATTTTTCTCTAGTGATAGCAGATTGATCAGATATCACGACGATAGAGCAAGCCTGGAATATGCACAACTTCGCTGTTGAGAATTTTCGCAAATGCAAAATCCGCAATATTCATGCAGTATGGGGAGATGCTAACTCAGTCATCCCATCACTTGCAGATGAATATTTTGATCTTGTGTATATCGATGCGATGAAAAAAGAATATCTCAAATACCTCCTCTCATCAATTCCGAAGATGACTCCAGATGCCCTCATAGTTATCGATGATGTTGAGAAATTTGCAGATAAGATGGCAGATCTCTATGAGTATATTGACAAAAAAAATATAAAACATAAAATATATAAAACTGATGTTGATGATAGTATTATGCTCATCAATCGATCAGATATATAATATATTTTTTTATGCAAATTGCCCCAATATATCTCAGTCTTGCTCTTCTCACGAGTTCATGAGTAGGAGCTCAGACACTCCAATTCAATGAGGATAATTCTCATCTAGGACTCAAAATACCAGCAAGTTTTCGGGTACAACAGATTTCAAGTGGACGTATCTGAGACGTACTCGATCCATCTGTCGTGAGTAATATGCAAGAATCAATAGTACTTCCTGATATTCTCACAGAGAATCTCATATATCTGGGTAAATTATACCAAAATCCTTGTCTAGAGCTCTCATCACTCTCCCAAAAGGCAAATTGTCAGATTCAAACTAAGTCATCACATCATTTGCTGAATATGAGTGATACTCAACTTATACGTCAAAAGAGAAATGAATTCAACTGATGGATGGCAAGTAAGATCGGAGGTATTGTCATGGTGAGCGAACCAAACAAAAAAGATGGCATAGGGAGATTAACTCTTTTTCATAACTGGAGACTCCAGCTCAAATCCAGCGACTTCAAGATGAAATATGAGAGACAATTCTAGGTTTCGTACAAAAAAGTTGCACAAAAATACGAGATATATATACTAGGAGTTGTGCAGTTGCACATTTACTCTTCACTTTTTTCCTATGGCTACTCTGAATATGCTCTCTCGCATTCTCGTGATCATCGGTGCTCTCAACTGGGGACTCGTATGAGCCTTTAAGATGGATCTCGTACAGATGCTTCTCGGTATGGTCGCAGGTCTCCCTATGGTCGTCTATATTCTCGTCGGAGTAGCAGGTGTGTATGAGGCAGTTCGGTTTGTTACAAATAAATAATTTTACTAATAGAGTACCTATAAAATCCCCAAATTTGGGGATTTTATTATGAGAATTATTCTCATTATTTCTCTTGCTTTTACTGAGTTTTTTGATACAATACGTCGCATAAAGTTTTCAGACTTTTCGTGTATATCTCTAATTATCAAAACTATGTCTCTCCAAGTTTCCACTGACTCTACATTTGCTGATATCACCAAGACAGGTCTCGTACTCGTCGACTTCTGGGCGGAGTGGTGTGGTCCATGCCAGATGATGCTCCCTCGTCTCGAGCAACTTGCAACCTCTACTCTAGGTAAGGCAGTGATCGCCAAGCACGATGTCGATAGTGACCCAACAACCCCGAGTGGACTCCGTATCATGTCTATCCCCACTATGATATTATTCAAAGACGGTCAACCCGTGGAGAAGTGGGTAGGAGCTCAGGAGGTCTCTCTCCTCGAGGCTGCTATAGCTAAACACGCCTAATCCTTATTCACATATTTTATTTTGTTATTCATCTCGGTGAGTGACAAAATTTTGCCTTATAATCTGTATCTATGCAATTCGAATACTACGCTCTCCTCGAGATACATCAGACTGCGACAGCAGATGAGATCAAAAAAGCCTACCGCAAAAAAGCCATGGAAGTCCATCCAGATCGACATGGCGGCGATAAAACTAAAGAAGCAGAATTCAAAAAACTCAATGAAGCCTATAGTGTCCTTTCTGATGACCAAAAAAAAGCTCACTACGATCGTCATGGAACGATGGATGGACACGGACAATGAGGAGGATTTGGTGGATTTGGATGAGGATTTCAGTGAGGTTTTGATGCTGGAGATTTGGGCGATATTTTCTCATCATTTTTTGGTGGAGGGATGGGTGGAGGATGACGATCATCACGTCCACGAGCTGATATCGGAGAGGATATCGAGATCAGACTCAGGATATCACTCGAAGATGCTATACGTGGTGGTACTCGGAGTATCGAGTTCGATCGTACTACTACTTGTCATCACTGTAGTGGACGAGGTGGAGAGACCAAGACGTGTGATACCTGCAATGGACAGTGACAAGTGAGAGAGCGAGTACAGACCGTGTTTGGAGTGATCGAACAGACTCGAGCGTGTCCTACCTGTAACGGTACAGGCCAACGAGTTATCGACAAGTGTATACACTGTCACGGCAAATGAAAAACTCGAGAAAAGATCGAAAAAACAATCGATATCCCTAAGGGTATCGATG
>JAYSSB010000068.1:0-4934 GCA_043720755.1 Candidatus Altimarinota bacterium
TCAAACTAAGGAACATTCGAAATTCTCTCGAAAACTGCATCGACAGAATATCAAAATTCACAAAAAGAAGAAGCAAATGAAACCGATAATATGCGAATATCCCTAAACCTTTTACTTTTTACCTTTCACCTTTAACTTTCTATCTATGTCCACCAACAATCCATTTCTCTCCGCTCAGTCTCAGATGCAGACGGCATATGCTTTTCTCGCTGGTCGCTACGATGCCCAGTTCCCCAAGATGATGAATCCTGAACGAGTCATCGAGGTCAATATCCCAGTCCAGATGGACAGCGGGGAGATCCGCAACTTCGTCGGATATCGCTCTCAGCACAACGGAGCTCGTGGACCATACAAGGGTGGGATCCGCTACCACCAGGATGTCACGATCGACGAGGTGAAGGCGCTCTCGACTTGGATGAGTATCAAGTGTGCGACTCTCGATCTCCCACTCGGAGGAGGCAAGGGAGGTATTATCGTGAATCCCAAGGAACTCTCAGAGCGTGAGCTCGAAGCTCTCTCTCGTGGATGGGTGCAGAAGTTGTATAAGTATATCGGACCCCTCGATGATGTCCCTGCTCCAGATGTCAATACGAACGGGCAGATCATGTCATGGATGGTAGATGAATATTCACGGCTCGTGGGTCACTGGACTCCAGGGACTTTTACCGGCAAGCCACTCTCTATCGGAGGATCACTCGGACGAGATACCGCGACCGCTCAGGGTGGGCTCTATGTCCTCGAGGCATATCTCATGTCAAAATCAGATACCCTGAAAAATAAGAAAATCGTCATCCAAGGAGCTGGAAATGCAGGACTCAATATGATCGAGCTCATAGCAAAAACTGGAGCAATCCTCATCGGAACCTCTGACTCGCATGGTGGCATTTTTGATGCGAACTGACTTGATATTACCCAGATCGTCGAACTCAAGAAAAATAAAAAATCTCTCGCAGAATATACATGAGCTACTCAGATCACGAACGCTGAGCTCCTCGAGCTCGAGTGTGATATCCTCGTACCAGCAGCACTCGAGAATCAGATCACATCGGAAAATGTCGGAAATGTGAAGGCAAGACTCATCCTCGAGCTCGCAAACGGGCCGATCACTCCTGATGCAGATACAGTACTCTTCGCGAAGTGAATTGCCGTTATCCCAGATATCCTCGCGAATGCTGGAGGTGTGACGGTATCATACTTCGAGCAAGTCCAGAACAATGCGAACTACTACTGGTCTCGTGAAGAGGTACAGTCAAAACTAAAACTCAAGATGGAAACTGCACTTGCAGGAGTTCTTCGCTCGTCTACAGAACACAAAGTGATGCTCCGAACAGGAGCATATGTCGTGGCTATGGAGCGGATACTCGAGGCGATGAAAGTGAGAGGGGAGTAGATATATTCGCAATAAAATTCCACTGATAAAGTGGAATTTTATGCTATCGATTTCCTTTTGCTCGATTGTGAGTCTTGCAGAGCATCTCACAGTTGCTCATATCTGTAGCACCACCCTTGCTCCATGCTGAGACATGATCCGCGTCCATATCACCGAGACTCCATATCTTACTCTTGTTCGCATCGTGACCCAGAGTACAGTGTGGACAATTTGACTCACTTTTCATTTTAGCTTCAGTTGTCTGAGTAGTGTATATGGATTTCTTCGTCGCATCATCAAATACTCGTACTTCGAGGAGCTTGCTATCCATCATACCACCGAGTATATATTCAAAAATCCCTTTACGGCTTTTGATATACGAATCACCATAGAGCCTGCGTACTTCTGTGGATACCTTGGCTGGACTATATGCTTGGTTATGATACTCAGCGTAGAGTCTTCCCCACTCGAGTCATCGCATCTCACTCTCGACATCAGAGAATACGCTAGAAACCCAGTCGATCACTGTAGTGAAGTATGTCTTGAGTTCTGTGATGCTCGTATCACCCCGATGGCGTGCCATATAGTTGCTGATATTGCCTTGACTCACCCAGTCGAGTGAGCACGCCAGGAAATCTTGCCTGATAGCACTCCCTGTGACATACGCTCCCCACTTCTGGATATTGGAGTTCTGACTATTGCTGAACTCTGCCTTGGCGAGCGTGACGAATGGTCCAGAGAATACTGCATTCAGGAGTTCTTGTTCATTGAGGGGGACTCAGGCGATATTGATCGTCTTGAACCATTCCTTGATCTCACTCTCAGTTCACTCACACTCGTAGATGAGGAGATGAGTCTCGAGTATCTTCGCTTGCTTATCGCTCGCGATCCCACTGAAGTATTGTTCCATCCCGTTCTCATCCTTGACCGCGAACTTGCCTGTCACATAGCGACCGATACTCGTGATACGTTGTTGCCCGTCGAGTACTTCCCACTTTCCAGGACTCACAGTGTTGAAGTATATGAGACCAAGTGGATACCCCTTCAGGATCGAGGTAATCACTGCCACATCACGCTTGCCATCGGCATAGATATAGTTTCTCTGATACTCAGGCTGGATCGTGAGCGTCCCAGAGAGTCCGAAAAGTCCCTTCCCCTCGAGCTCGTTATAGACGAATCCATCGCAGATATCTCGGACAGTGATGTTGGTTTTGAGTGTGGTTTTCATAATGATTATTTTTTGTGTTGTATTATGACTCTTCTGTACACAGCCTTGCCATTTAAGTCTGGTCATCTTCATCTCCATTGAGGATATTGTAGCCGATGATCATCCAGTCCTAAAATTTCAAATTGCTCTGGACTATATTTATCGAGGAAACTAATAGGTACACCCATCGCTCCATCGTAGTCACTCGGGATAGCATCAGTAAAAGGCACATTTATAGCATCATAATTATCGTATGTATCATATGACTCTTTGCCTTTAATATCCTTGTGTTTACTATATTTCAGATTGTCTTCCATGGTCATGAGTGGTACTCTTTGGTGGCGTCTTCCATGATCGATATTGGTAAACCAACAACAATTTCGAAACTTCAATAAACCAGTTTTAGGATCGTATACGCCTTCTGCATATTCTCTAGCAAAAGGAGTAGAAAAGTATGCATTCCCAGCGTGAAAACCATTTCCTAACCACATTTTATTATCTTTTATGAGTGGAAATACCTCTTTGTAAGTAATTGCATTCATGCTACCGATCATTACAAATCGTTTATTTGCTGATACTGTCCATAATAAGAATTCGCGAAAGAGGGAAAATGGTGGATTCGTGATGATAATATCAGCTTCATCACGGAGTGTCTGTACTTCTTCACTTCTGAAGTCACCATCTCATTCGAGATATTCCCAGTCAAAATCCTCGAAATTTACCTTCCCATCACCAGTCCTATCTGTTGTCAGAGTATATATTTTTCCTCGGGAGCCTGTCTTCGCTTTATCATATTTTGGACTATTTATTTCTAGTAGACTCAGCTGCATAGTCTCTTTATGTTCTTTACTATTCTGAGCATAACTCGTGCTTATGAGCTTGCGTAGTCCTAGCTTCGTAAAGTTCTGAGCAAAAAACCGAGTAAAGTTACTCCACTCTGGATCATCACATGGGAGCAACACTACCTTATCACGGAACACTTCAGAGTTATACTCGAGATAAGCATTTATCTCTTTTTCGATATCGGAGTATTGTGTATAGAATTCATCATTTTTCACTTTTTTTGCGTTTGTCAGATTTTTATTTCAGGATTTCTTTTCTATCTGTATCGGTTCGGACATAAAAAATGGCAATTAAGGATAATTGCCGAGTTTTTCGGTGTCGTAAGCAAACAAAAACGGGTGACTCTATCGACCATTTCTGTTTGCTTACAACGAGATTTCCGTGAATTTCTTACGAAAAGACGGGCGGTGATAAAATCACCCGCACTGTTTATAAAAAATTCACGAAAAAGTTTTGTTTTGAAAACCTCGGTTGTAAGCCTGAGTACTATATGGGAAAAGGCTGGAAAGGCAAGAAAAAATCCTCAGGATATATCCTGAGGATTTTAGAGTTACATATGAATTACTTTGATTTTGATGCGATGAGATTTCTGAGAAACTCTTCTCCATCTACTGTTTCACCACGATCGTATTCATCCATCGCTATCTCGAATTTAGTTTTTTTCCTCGTGTTATTAGTTGTCATAGAAATATTATATATGATTACGTAGAAAATCAAATCCTATTTCTGATGTCAGAAATGCTAGATTGTTTCGTTTCTCTCGGGTGACGAGATCGTGAAAAGTATCAGAAAATGAGAGATTTTCACGCCAAAACCGCTTTTTACCGTGAAAATGCAAGAAAAATAACCTATTTTCACGGTGTAGATAATATTTTCTTCATAATTTTTCACTTTGCTATCTCATCCATGATCTCATCGAGATATCTGATTTTTTCACCAGATATATCCTGTATTTCGATATTAATGTACTCTTAATCCAAAATAGATATACTACTCATATATATTTCATCATTTTCCTATGAAAAAACTCATCATAGTAGGAGTAGCTATTGTCATAGGAATAGCGAGTATCGTAACATGATATCTGATCTCACTCGAGAGATCTCGTTCTATTGCTCAGACTCGAGAGATATCTCCATGAGTTTCATCGCAATCATGAACGACAGATAGCTGATCTACCGTCAAATCATGAGTATTCACTCGTGTGGATAGTATTCACTATGCATCTGGATCTGCTACTGTAGTACCAAAAGGAGATGGCTATGATATAATGCTCTCAGATGACTTCTCTACTCCATCAGCTCCTGATCTCTACGTATGGATATCGAAGCAAACTGATTTTTCTCGAGGACTCGATAAGAATATAGCATACCTTGATCTCGGTCCACTCCGCCAGAATACTGGGGGATCAGTATTTCATATATCTGAGAGTGAGCTCGATCGATATGGATGATCTATCGTCATCTGGTGCAAGGCTTTTTCGATTCATTTTTCTCATGCTATCCTGAACTAAAT
>JAYSSB010000069.1:0-1758 GCA_043720755.1 Candidatus Altimarinota bacterium
AAGTGAACCTCCAAGAAAAAATCAGAGCAAGACGCTGCAGAGAATGCTCTCGGGAAAAAATGAAACTGGGAAAATAAGATCGAAGGAATGAGAAAATAGAGGATACACCAAATACATAAAAAAGCCCACCAAAGTGGGCTTTTGTATACCTGGAGATCAGCTAAAATTTAGTATCCCCATATTACGTTCACACAACCAATTATCTGCACACTCTGTGATTTTGAGTACCATGATACCCAAATTCCGTATAGCGGCTTCTATTCTTTGTGTCGAGAGTTGTACCCCCATTTTTGTAACTGCGATTTCCCACTTTTCCAGTAGTGCCGCAGTCAGGTTGATTTGGGTATTGCTCCCGATTAATTCAGATAGGCAATCATCAACTGCCTTTCCGATTTCTTTTGCTCTTGCACTCATTTTCCTGATTTCCAGTGTTGTCATATCCGAAGCTTTTGTCATTTTTTGACGCTAGTCTGCTCAGATGCAATCAACCCGTATAGTATAGTTTTTCTGAGATATTGTCAACATGATGCATGTTGAGTTTTTTATCGCTTGTTCTTCCTGATTCCGATCAGCTCATCTCGTATAGTTGCCGCTCGCTCGTAGTCTAGATTGGCTGCTGCGACGTCCATCTCCAGTTCTAGTCGCTTGATATAGGTACTCACATCGCCTATCACTGCCTTTCACTCGAATGTTTCGGTTTTTTTCGATGGGATCGAGATCTCCTTCACCGATGATATGATAGTACGAGGTGTGATGCTGTGGGCCGTATTGTAGGCAATCTGTACCTCCCGCCTGCGTGTCGTCTCAGCGATCGCATCTACCATCGCGACTGACTGCTTGCATCCGGTAGAGTACATGATGACGTATCCATTCACATTGCGGGCAGCACGACCGATGATCTGTAGGAGTGACGTCTTGGATCTGAGGAATCCGATCTTCTCCGCATCGAGTATCCCTATGAATGAGGTCTCTGGGAGATCGAGTCCTTCTCTGAGGAGATTGACTCCTACGATCACATCTATCTCGCCGAGTCGGTAGGATCTGAGTATTTCGAGCCGTTCGAGCGTCTCGATCTCTGAGTGGAGGTATCTGACCTTGATCCCATGCTCCGCAAAATAGGTCGCAAGATCCTCGGATGACTTCTTCGTGATAGTTGTGATGAGTGACCGTTCTCCGCGTTCAGTCGCTGATGCGATATTTCGCATCAGGCTATCTACCATATATTCCATATCCTCTATCTGGATCTCAGGATCGAGGAGTCCCGTCGGACGGATGACCTGCTGGGCAACTACTTTTTCATAAGCGGCTTCGTATTTGGATGGAGTCGCCGAGACGAATACGGTCTGTCCGATCTTTTCCTCGAATTCGTGGAACTGGAGTGGACGGTTCTCCATGGCAGATGGCAGGCGGAATCAGTAGTTGACAAGATTTTCTTTTCTCGCTCTGTCACCTGCATACATCCCACCGATCTGGGGGATTGTCATATGTGACTCATCGATGAAGGTGAGGAATCCCTCAGGAAAGAACTCCATCAGTGTCGCTGGTGGCTCTCCGATATTGCGATTGCCCAGATACATCGAGTAGTTTTCGATACCATTGACATATCCTGTTTCTGTGAGCATCTCGAGATCATAGTCGACTCGCATCTTGATACGCTCCGCCTCGACGAGCTTGCCCATACTCTGGAAATACTCTACCTGAGCCTCCATCTCAGCCTTGATCTGAGGGATTACAGATTCGATGACTCACTTCTCTGTG
>JAYSSB010000070.1:0-4834 GCA_043720755.1 Candidatus Altimarinota bacterium
AATTCGAAAAAATCCCAGATTGCCAAGCCCTCGAGTGGATCTCTCAATCAGATATCGCTCACTTGATCCGAAATACTGATCTCGCTATCACTCGTGGGAGTGCGACGAGTCTCGCTGAACTGACAGTATCTGGAACAAGACCCAGACTGATCATCATCCCTCTTCCCTACTCTGCGAACAATCATCAGTACTACAATGCCCTCGAATATGAAAAGATCGGACATACAGTACTAAAACAAAAAGATCTTGAGCAATTAGATAATAAGATTCTGAATATTTTATATCATCCATAAATAACTTCTTATGATAAAATTCTGATATACGCTCCTCTACGTCTCGGATGTCGTTCAATCTATAGAATTCTACAAGAATTCTTTTGGTTTTGAAAGGATATTCATCACTCCCGAGAGAGACTATGGAGAGCTCAGTACTTGAGGTACGACTCTCGGATTCGTGGCAATAGGACTCGCAAAGACCAATCTCTATGATGGGTTTATAGTGAGCAATCTACAGGATAAGCCATTCGGTATCGAGATAGGCATCGTAACAGATGAGATAGAGTCTACTCTTGAGAAAGCGAGAAATGCCTGAGCGATAATTATAGAAAGTATCAAAGAGAAATCTTGGGGACAAAAAGTAGCATATGTACGAGATCCCGATGGATTTCTCATAGAGATCTGTACACCTATGTCTTAGGAATTTCCTCAGCTTATCTCTCCCCTATACCGCTCTCTCGCGAGTCTCGCACTCTCTTTTTGATCGACGATCGGAGTATAGTATACCCCCTGGAGTTCCAGTGTATGGATTCGTTTTGGGTCTATAGTCGCAAGCTCTGGGATATATTTTTTGATAAATTTGCATTCACTATCGAACTTTTCTGACTGGAGAAGTGGATTAAATATCCTGACAGGCTTGGGATCTGCACCGACCGATGCACTCCACTGCCAGTTTCCTGTATTGACCGCCTCATCATAGTCGATGAGATATTTTCGAAACCACTTTTCTCCGAGTCTCCAGTCGATACCGAGATTTTTTGTGAGAAATGACGCAACCACCATACGGAGTCGATTGTGCATCCAGTTGGTTTCTATGAGTTGTCTGATCGCAGCATCGACGAGTGGGTATCCTGTTTTTCACTCAGCAAATCTCTGCCACTCATAGCTTGTTTCGTCTTTTTTCCATTCGATTGTACGACGTCTCTCCTGGAACTCGAGATCATAGGTAAATGGAAAATAATATGCTACCTGGTACCAGAACTCTCGCCAAATGATCTCAGATAGGAGAGTTGGGTTCGATGATACCTTGGCGTAGATATCACGGATCGAGAATATCCCGAACCGGATATACGGAGAGAGTCGTGTGGATCCGTCTACAGCAGGGAGATTGCGGAGGTCATCATATGATGAAAAATCTCTATCGAGACGAGTACGTCCGAACGCAATGGTCCAGAGTGGATGATGAGATATTTTGATGACTTCTCAGATTTCCTGATGATCTGATGGAATGAACCACCTGACTTTTGATCCTTCAAATTTTTGAATATTGAGTCTCTCAGGATGAGCTATGAGAAATTTCTTCCAGAGCATCGAGTATGGAGTAAATACCTTTCGCTGTTCACACTCATATGGCTCGACGATGAGAAAGTCCTGAAATGAATGAAATCAGATACTCTTCGAATAACAGATTCCCTCGATTTCAGAGTCTCGAGACTTTCCTCTTGGGGAGTACGACCGGTTGAGATAGAGAGCATCGATCTGATATCTCTCTATGAGCTCAGCTATGATCTCTTCAGGTTTTCATGAGTAGACTGTCGCTCTCCCTCATGATTTTTGGAGTTCTCGATCTATCTCCTCGAGTGCCTCTCGTATCAGCCCGAATCTGACATCATCCTGTCCAAAATCTTCAATTGCCCGAGTATCATGAATAAAAATAGGAAATACTTCTTCGGAGTTTTCTATCGATTTGATCAGTCCGGTATTGTCATGAGTTCTGAGATCCTGACGAAAGATGAAAAGAGAGCGTTTGTGAAGTTTTTGCATAAAATAGAGTATAGTAAAAAGTCCAAAAATGTATATACTAATTTTATGTTTTTTTCTTTTTTCTCACTTGCGATCTATCTCGTCATCTGGTGACTCATGTCACAGGGTATCCTCCCTGATATATCGACTCTTTTCACACTATCAGCATCACTCGATCCCTGGACTGTCTACGGACTCATGTGACTCGTCATATTTCTCGAGAGCATCATCTATCTCGGGTTCTATATACCAGGACAGTTCATCGCTGTCATACTCGTCATATCAGGATGATGAGGTATGAGAGATATACTCGTACTCACTCTGATATCCGTCATAGCAGTCACGCTGTCCGCTATCATCAACTATACACTCGGATCACTCTGGAGAGAGACAGATCAGAAAATCACTCCTATAGACTACAAGAAACTCCTCCTCTCGATGATCCATATCAATACGCTCGCTCTCTCCCTCTTCGAAGCAGGGAAAAATAGAATGAATAAGCGGATCATACTCCTCGTCGGGGTGCTCAATCTCCCCTACTATCTCCTCATGATAGCGGTCGTCTATCAGTTCCAGGACTGAGCTCGAGAAGTCGGAGAAAATCCGTACTATCTCCTCATACTCCTCATCCTCTGGTGTGGGTATAGTATATGGAGGTCAAAGAGAAAAATCTAATTCTTCATCACATATGGTTCTGCGAGTTTCCAGTAGGCAAAAAATGAAGCACAGTACTGAGTCACTTCTGGGGCCATATATGGGTACGGAGTTTTTGTGACTCCTGTGATCCCTGAATAGAGAATATGCTCCCTGAGGTATATGACTTTTTCAGATTTTTGCCTGAACTCATCTCTGAGTGCCTCGATCTCTCCGACATATATCTGGATTCACTCGATATTGTCTCTTGCGAGTGAGAGCATGAACTCTATCACTTTTTCAGAAACAGGAAATCTCTCAAAATGAGAAGGCGAAAGTACGAAAATACGATTGGCCTGTATGTCACTCATATAGTCAGGATCTATAGAGTAGTTCGTATAGATCACAAGAGGGAGCTCAGGATCGAGTGAGATATCTGATTTGGGAGGGAGTAGAGTAGAGAGAGACATATGTGTATACTCTCTCATATGGGCTGGTACAGTCGTACTCCAGATATCCTCATAGCTCTTATCGAGAAATGTCTTTCTCTGAGTTGATCCAGTATACTCATTGATATTGGTTTGGATAGTGATATATTTTTTCGAGGAAAATGCTCCAGCATTCCACTGCCAACTACACGTATTGGACGCGAGATCTCCATCGAGGAGATGATAGTACATCCACTGACTCGGCGTCCGCCAGTGAGCCCCAGACATATTGCAGGCGATCCCCGCGATATACATACGCAGATGATTGTGCATATAGCCTGTTTCATAGAGTACCCCTATACTCATATCGATTGCCTCGATCCCCGTAGTGCGATCGACAAAAGCCCTCGGCATATCATGTGTGAGTATATCTTCCTGATCAAATCTGATATCTCGCATCATACGATCTGTACCGAGTCACTCCCATACACGCAGAAAAAACTCTCTCCAAGCAAGTTCCTTGAGAAATTGTTCTATCTGATAGGGCTTGTATCCTCTTGCCAGGACACGAGTTCGTATATCTGCAATCGTGATGAATCACCGGGAGATATATGGAGAGAGATAGGTCACTGCTCCATCGAGATAGTTGCGTGATTTACTATAGCGGATTGGATCTATAGCATCGATCCTCGCTTCGATACTTGCTCTATCAGTTGGGAATGTATATTTTGGGATTTTCATAGATATTAGGATTTTTTGAGATTGAGCTGTTTCATATAGTACTTGGCATCTGCGAGGAGTCCTGAGAATACTTCGTCGGGCCCGAGAGTGACAACTCCCCTCTCATGAGACTTGTGGAGGATATAGCACTCACACTCACGAGACTGACAGACGAGCATCCAGAGATTCTCCAGATTCACTCTATCTGTCTGATCGACGATGAGATATCATCGCTTCAGCGACCGCTCATACTCCTCTCGTTCATAGGCGTAGAGATGATGCGGGACGGCTCGACTCCCGAGTGAGATCCCTGATTTTTTCCCTTTTGAGAGAGCATCGATATGTTCGAGTTTTATTTTGGACATATAGCAGTAGTATAGAGAAAATAGCGATAAATGAAAGAGAAATATTTGGAATATATATCCTTTATAGGGTAATTATTCATTTTCTTTTTTCTTTGGATTTCCAGGTACCACCATAGCGGTAATAGGGTCACTTTTTTGCACTTAGGCAACATTTTCCACAGACAAATATCCAACTCCCTCACTTCTCCACTTGTATACGATATCCTATATCGATACTTTTCTCACAGAGCTTACATTCTTTTTGCATAAATTTTCAGGAAAATAGTATATTCATCGATGGGCATAAATTTTATCATCCTACCTCTATAGCTCATATGGTCGGCGTGATACTCCGTAGAGTACCAGAGAAATCTCTCGAAGGAGAGTGAGATCTATCAGATTTTCAGGTGGCAGGACTTCAAGTAGCAGGAGTGAAGTTAGCAGGATTTCTCGAGCGACTACGCAGATTGCTCATGAGTGGATCGACTCAGAGAAAGTTAGATACTGAAGAGATACGATTCTCTAGAGTATCAGATCACACGAGTCTCATCTTATCCTTACCGAGACTTGAGATGAGATTATTTTGGAATATGACATCTATATTCTCATTTTCTCTATCGTAGCTTGTATTGAATACTGCGTGATTTTTATATTTATTGGGCTTCATGATAGCGATATTATTGTACCATCT
>JAYSSB010000071.1:0-1713 GCA_043720755.1 Candidatus Altimarinota bacterium
CGACATTGGGCATGATACCTATGAAATCGATCCTGACTTGGTCTAGATCGATTTTGTTTTTGTGACTATAGAACATGATGGTTCGTTTCATAGCTCGGCGTTTTGCCCGAGTGAATGTATCGAGTGGATGCCCATATACCTCATCTTTGCGATATTTGACCTCGACGAATATCGTGAGGGCTCACTCTCGCATGATGATATCGAGCTCTCCTCACTTGATCTGATAGTTGCGATCGATGATCTGGTATCACTTGGATTCGAGGTACTTCACAGCGATATCCTCGCCATGGTCTCAGATGGAGCGATTGGATGGCTTGGTAGGAGTTTCTGTCATCGCGAAGTATGAAGCGATCCAGAAAATAAAATAAATCATATCATTGCTGGATTGCTTCGTGCCTCGCAATGACGGATGAAGTGGCTAAAACTCACTCACTCGTTTTTTCAAAAAATCTCTCATCTGTTCCCCGAGATCGTCGCGATCGAGAGCATAGTCGATAGTTGCCTTCAGGAAACCGAACTTGTCACCAGTATCATAGCGATCTCACTCCATCTCGAGTCCGTATATTTTTTTGCCATCTTGTACCATCCGAGCAAACGCATCAGCAAGTCTGATCTCTCCATCCTTGGATGCACTTGCCCCATCTTTCTCGAGATAATCGAACACCTCAGGAGTGATGATATATTTTCCGATGACACCGAGCCGAGAGTTCGTTTCTGTAGGTTTTGGCTTTTCGAGGAATTTGGCTACTGTATGGACAGCTCATAGAGAAGTTGCGGGTTCGATGATGCCATATGAGCTCACTCGCTTGTCTGTGACTCGCTCGAGTGCTATGATCGGTGACCCATATTTCTCGAATACCTCGATCAGTTGCTCTGCTCCACCTCTCTCTCCCTTGATGAGGTCATCACCGAAGAGAACGAGACATGGCTCATCACCGATGAGGGCACGAGCCCTCAGGAGAGCATCACCATCACCACGAGGGATCGGTTGGCGGACATATGCGATACGAGCGAGATGAGATATCTTCTCGACTTCTGCGAGTTCTTTGATTTTTCACTTTTCTACCAGAGTCTGCTCGAGCTCATATGATACATCAAAATGATCCTCAATAGATCGCTTGCCACGGCCCGTAACAATGATGATATCTGTGATCCCAGCTGCTACTGCCTCTTCGACCATGGTAAAGGTGAAGGTAAAGGTGAAGGTGAAGGTAAAGGTGAAGGTGAAGGTGAAGGTGAAGGTAAAGGTGAAGGTAAAGGTAAAGGTGAAGGTGAAGGTGAAGGTGAAGGTGAAGGTGAAGGTGAAGGTGAAGGTGAAGGTAAAGGTGATGCAGAGAAAACAGATTAAAGTAGTTGTAGAATTAGAGTTGATAGAAAGAGAATACTGAATAAATGAATGAATAAATGAATGAATAAATAAATAAATGAATGAATGAATGAATGAATAAATGAATGAATGAATGAATGAATAAATAAATGAATGAATGAATGAATGAATGTATAAATGAATGAATGAATAAATGAATGAATGAATGAATGAATAAATGAATAAATGAATGAATGAATGAATGATTGAATGAATGAATGAATGAATAAATGAATGAATGAATAAATAAATAAATGAGTGAATGAATGAATGAATGAATGAATGAATGAATGAATGAATGAATGAATGAATGAATGAATGAATGAATGAATGAATGAATGAAAAAA
>JAYSSB010000072.1:0-1707 GCA_043720755.1 Candidatus Altimarinota bacterium
TCGGATATATCACGGAGTCACGAGAATCTATCATAGATCGGATAACTGAGAATAGATCAGATCTCCTGCCCTACGAAGTATGGATCCTCTCCCGTCTCACAGCTATCACAGAGCGAGTCACAGAGGGCATGGAGAACTATACATTCGCAAGTGCTGGATCAGAGTTGATATCATTCGTCCGAGACGAGTTCGCAGATATAGCGATCGAGGCGTACAAGGTGGAGAAGGATACTACGAGATACGGCAAAGAGGTCATATCACTCTGTGTTCTCGATATCATCACGCTCATGCACCCATACATCCCGCATATCACCGAGACACTCTATGGATATATCACTGAGGGGCGTATACTCGCCACAGCATCCTGGCCGACAACTGCGATAGAGCGAGAGATGGAGAGTGAGAAAAATCTCGAACAGATCTGGGAGGTGGTACGCACCATCCGCAATATCCGAGCCGAATCAGGGATCAAGCCAGGAGAATATCATGATACGATCATCCAGGCAAAATCTGATATGATAGCCAATCTCGAGGCAAATACCAATCTCATCTCAGGTCTCGGTCGGGTCAATATCACTCTCAATCCAGCGGGTCGAGATCCTCAGGGGTACGCATACGGTATCTGTGGCTCTGTCGAGATCTATATCCACAATGAGATCGATAGAGCAGGGATAGAACTCGAGCGAGTCAGGATCATGGGTCTCATCGAAGAAAAGCGAGAGTATATCAGATCACTCGAGGTCAAGCTCTCGAACTCAGCATTTACGGCGAATGCTCCAGAAAAGATCATCAGGATCGAGATGGACAAGAAAAATCTCGCAAGAGAACAACTCGGGAAGCTCGAGGAGAAGTATGGGAAATTATAAATAAAAACTCTCCGAAGTATTTCGGAGAGTTTTTATTATTTCAATCTAAACTCAAAATCATCCTTCACAAATTCTCACTTGAGAGCCGATAAACACTTGATCGTGTTGTTGTGCCAGTTCGAGTTCGACGAGGCGTAGATAGATCCATCTGGATTGCCCCATCGAGAGAGCTCAGAGAGCTGAGTATAGTTGCCGAGATATCTGTTGTTGAACGTTGCAGTCATCCACTCGAGTCACTCTGATGGAGAGGCGAATGAGTAGGTAGATCCACTATCCGTATTGCCGATATTCCCGATATTGTAGGGAGTCTTGAGATAGTTGCCGAGAGTAGTCTCAGCGAGTCCGATACACATCATGAAGCTCGGATCAATATGAGCATCGAGAGCTGTATCTACCCACATCTGCCACTTGTTGAAGTCGGGAGTTGCATAGGTTTTGAGGAGGTATTTTTGTCGTTCAGTCTCATTTTTACCTACGAGGTTGAATTTCCTTTTATACTGAGTGGTATCGACTCCAGTCCCTGAGAGCTCGACGATATCGGTGAGGAACTTGTCCTGATAGACCGAAAGGAGACTATTATACTCGACCCCTGCGAGTGAGAGGTAGCGGAGTGGATCGACGGATTCCCGATTGTTCCATACCTCGAAGTGGAGATGTGGACCTGACGTCATCGGGCCTGAGCCTGCGATACCTACCGCTCAACCACTACGAGCAATGATCTGACCTCGCTTGACGTAGTCATACTTGCCGACAACTACCTCAGAGAGATGACCATAGACAGTCATGAGTCCATCTCGATGACGCAGTGCCATATAGGAGTATCCACCTGGAGATGGTGGGA
>JAYSSB010000073.1:0-1696 GCA_043720755.1 Candidatus Altimarinota bacterium
CACTCTGGAACCGACCCAGAATCTGGAGCCACCTATCAGACTTGAACTGATGACCGCCGGTTTACAAAACCGATGCTCTACCAACTGAGCTAAGGTGGCATGTGCGGTATTGTATAAAAAATGGTTGTCTTGTCAAAATTTTTTCGTACAATTGTGTATATGATAACTCTACTTGCTGTCACGGACGGCTACAAACACTTCTCGATCGCGATAGACGAATACGTCAAGAGAACACAAAAATACATCACGATCAAAAAGATCAGGCCAGTTACTCATACCAACACAGAATATATACGAGTCAAGGAAACTCTCTCGATCATAGAGACCCTCGAGAAGATGAAATGATCGATCTATCTCCTCGATGAGCGAGGTACAGCTATATCAACTCATGGGCTCGTGGATATCATAGAGACATCTCAGATGACGTGAGAACCCCCTATATTTGTGATCGGTGGGAGTTATGGAATAGATCTCGAGCTCTTTGCCAAGGTACCTCACAAGACTCTCCGTATCTCTGACCTCGTATTGCCCCACTCCCTTGCTCTCCTCGTACTCATAGAACAAGTATATAGGGCTCATGAGATCATGAAATGAAGCGGATATCATCACCATTAAAAAATCCTCGATTCTTGGTAGAACGAGGATCTAAGATTGAGATGTCCATGTGGCATCTCGAGGGCAGCTAGGGCACACTCATATGAGAGCAACAACATGATTCATATTGTTTGGTGAGTTCTCACACTCGCAGATCCGAGGATCTGACCTTAACTGCCCTTATGGTGGTTTGATTAGACAAGACACCCAGTCTTGTTGTTTTGGTGGGGACCCATATCCTCTCGCTGAATTATTTCAGAAAGATGATATAGGTCCTCATCCGTGTTTTTTGTTTTTGTATGTATACCGGTACTATTTGTTCTTTTTGTATTGGTATAGAAACTGTGTTTTTGGATTTGCAAACAGGAAGATTACTTGAGGAGTATTTCCTATGATTGGGAAGTCAGGATTTTTTTAAGGTTCATTCTCTTTCGAGAAGACATAAGCAGTATATCAGTATTTTTATAAAGTTACGAACATATTAGTATTGTCTTTTTATATATTTTATATTTTATATATGAAATATAGGATGTTTTGCTTTTTGCAATCACGTTCTATATAAATATATAAAAACGTACAATTATAGTACTATTTCTGTATACATATTGTATATTTGTACATCTATTGTACTCACAGTAATCCTGTATAGATAAGATAAATACGCATATATTTAAGATTATATTCATATATATTGAGCTCATCTGAATAAAAATACTCGTATAGTACTATATATAGTACTATACGAGTATTTTACTGTATGGAAAAAGTTTACTCGGGTATAGATAGTCTATTTATCAGTTCAGTAAAGCAAAACCTATCACAATACCAGCAGTTTCCGTACGAAGTACTCTTTCTCAGAAACGAGCAAATATAAAACCATTATCTCTCATTTTTGATCGTTCTCATTCGGACCAGCCTCATTCAGGTCCGATCCAGATCGATGGTGTATCGACAGTATCGAACTCTCTGCAGAGTCTCACTAGACCTATGGTATCAAGGACTACATTTGCACTAGGCGTATTTCGATCGTAGTCTGGGAATTTCTCTTGGAATACGATCTCGGGCATGATTACCCCTCCGCATTGCTCGAGTGCTTCACGAG
>JAYSSB010000074.1:0-1655 GCA_043720755.1 Candidatus Altimarinota bacterium
AGTGGAGAGAATTCGGCTTTTGGCCCTGCTCGCAATCCATGGGATCCAACTCGTATCCCTGGGGGATCATCATCAGGATCAGCTGTCGTAGTAGCGGCATGACTCGTACCTGCAGCACTCGGGACAGATACTGGTGGATCGATCAGACAGCCTGCGAGTATGTGTGGGATCGTAGGATTCAAGCCTGGATACGGTCGCAACTCTCGCTATGGCGTCATCGCTATGGCATCATCACTTGATACTCCAGGATATTTCACTCGGACAGTCCGAGATGCAGGACTCCTCTACTCAGCTACTGCCTGATATGATCCTCGTGACTCGACGTCACTCTCGGCTCCAGTTGATCTCGACCCAACTATCTGGGACAAAAAAGACCTGAAATGAGTTAAGGTAGGTATCCCGAAAGAGTATTTTATCGACGGGATCGATCCAGGCGTCCGGACTGCTATCGATACTGCTATCGGAAAAATCCGCGATATGGGTGCTGAGATAGTGGAGATATCACTCCCACATACGGAGTATGGCGTATCCGTCTACTATACAATCTGTCCAGCGGAGGTCGCATCCAATCTCGCCCGCTATGATGGGATCCGCTATGGGACACTCGCAGGTAGTGGTGGAGATATCGTCGAGAACCGGTCAGCATCTCTCGGAGATGAGATCCAGCGTCGCTCACTCATCGGATCATATGTACTTTCATCAGGATTTTATGATGCGTACTATCGCAAGGCTACTGCTGTGAGAGAGTTGATTCGTCAGGATTTTGCATCTGCATTTACCCTAGTAGATGTCATCGTGACTCCAACCGCACCGACGGTCGCCTGGAAGATAGGAGAAAAATGAACTGATCCTCTCGCTCTCTATCTCGAGGATATATTCACACTACCTGCCTCACTCGCAGGAATCCCAGGACTCACAGTACCTGTCGGATATGCATCACCCGCTGATGATACTACCGTCGATCTCCCAGTCGGACTCCAGATCCTCGGCCCAGTCCTCGGGGAACAAGAGGTACTCATGGTGGGTCATCTCGTCGAGCAGGCGATGAGAGATGTAGTTGAGAGCAAAAAACCAAAAATATTTTAGTATAAATATATGTCTTGGGATCTTATCCATACTCACTATACCAAACAAGATTGGTCAAAAATCCCATCTATTTTTGCTACCCAAGTTATTCTGTATTTTCAAAAATCTGGAAAGATACTTGAGATCTGAGCAGGAGTATGACAAGATAGTAGATATTTTTGTGACTCTGGATTTGATGTTGTATCCACCGATTTTTCAGATAAAGTAACTCACATAAATGAAGCTACCAGCCGAGAACAAATTTTATCTTGAAAATATAAGACGGAAGTATTAGATATTTCAGAATGAACTAAATATATAGATACTGAATTTGATATTGTATATGTCCATCTTTCACTTCATTACTTTTCTGAAGTACAGATGCAGAAGATATTTATTGAGATACAGAGAATTCTAAAAAAATGATGAATATTTGCAATACTCCTCAATACTAAAAATGATCCTGAATATGGTACAGGAAAAAAAATTGAGGATGATTATTTTGAGATAACAAGTATCAAAAAACGATATTTTGATATAAATAATGCTATAAAATATTTTTGAAAATGATTTGAATTACTTATTTCAGA
>JAYSSB010000075.1:0-13678 GCA_043720755.1 Candidatus Altimarinota bacterium
TTTTGTATACATCGTATGTATTTTATTTCTTTTCTTTCAAATTGTGGAAAAACTCACCAACAAGGAGCAACTTGTTCTCCACTCGATACGAGAGTTCATCTCTCGCAGTGAGAAGATGACGATCCGAGCACTTCAGGTAGCTCTCGGATATGCCTCGCCTCGTTCGATATCAGTCCTCATCGATGCACTCATCACCAAGGGATGGATCTATCGAGATAGTCTCTCTCAGATCTGCATATCTCCAGACTTTCGCTCTGATAGTCACGAGGTCAGGATGATCCCGCTCATTGGGACGATTGCTTGTGGTATGCCGATATTCGCCGAAGAAAATGTCGAAACTGAGATACCAGTATCGACCAGTCTTGTATCACTTTCGAAGAAGTACTTTTTCCTCAGAGCACAATGAGACTCTATGAATCAGCGGGGGATCGATGATGGGGATCTCGTCCTCATAGAGCAGACGAGTGTACCACAGGATGGACAGATCGTCGCTGCCCTCATCAACGATGAGGCTACACTCAAGGAGTTCCGTCATCAATGAGATCTTGCTTACCTCATCCCGCATTCTGATAATCCTCGTCATCGTCCTATCATCCTCGGCGACTTCTCAGAGAACTTCTCAGTTCAGGGCATCTTCGTCCGATCATTCCCAGGCTCTTTATTCGCCTAGTTCTACACACTTACCATCCACTATCACATGATCATCTACTTCAACCGTATTCTCTTTTCTCTTATTATTGTTACCTTGATTTCGTTCTCGATTTCTGTAATATCAAATATATAAAAATTCAAAATTCCTACAATCTCAATACTCAAAAACTCTAACATTTTTCCCTATGACTGATAATAAAAAAGAAGCCCTCGCCTCTGCTCTCGCTATGATCGAGAAACAATTCTGAGCATGATCTGTGATGAAGATGGGTGATAAGATCCATCTCGATATCCAAACGAGTGGATCTGGATCTATCGCACTCGACGATGCTCTTGGTGGTGGATATGCCAAGGGTCGTATTATAGAGATCTATGGTCCTGAGTCATCTGGTAAGACGACTCTTACGCTTCATGCTATTGCTGAGGTACAACGAGCTGGTGGTACGGCAGCATTTGTCGATGCGGAACATGCACTCGATCCTGCCTACGCCAAGAGTATCGGTGTCAATATTGATGATCTGATCATCTCTCAGCCAGATTATGGAGAGCAGGCACTAGAGATCGTCGATGCACTCGTCCGATCTGGAGCAGTCGATCTCATCGTCGTTGACTCGGTGGCAGCCCTCACACCAAAAGCTGAAATCGAAGGAAATATGGGAGATAGTTTTATGGGACTCCATGCTCGTCTGATGTCTCAGGCTCTCCGCAAGGTCACGGGTGTCATCAACAAATCCAACTCAACCGTCATATTCATCAATCAGATCCGTATGAAGATCGGAGTCATGTTCGGTAATCCTGAGACAACTACCGGATGAAATGCTCTGAAGTTCTATGCTTCTCAGCGACTCGAAATCCGAAAAAAAGAAAAACTTGAATCAGGAACAGGTGACGATAAGGAAGCATTTGGTAATCGAGTCAAAGTCAAAGTTGTCAAAAATAAAATTGCACCACCTTTTCGTGAAGTAGAGCTCGATGTACTCTTCAACGAAGGGATATCACTCGCAGGAGAACTCCTTGATATTGGGTCCGATCGTGGTGTCATCAAGAAGGCTGGAGCATTTTACTCTTATGGAGAAATTCGTCTCTGACAGGGTCGTGATAACTCTCGAATATTTCTCAAAGAAAATCCAGTTATCATGAAAGAGATCGAAGTAGCAGTCCGAGCAGCGAAAAAATAATTTCTTTGCATTTTGGATAAAGTATGATACAATAATGTTGTAAAATATTTTATGTCAGAAAATACCTCCACATCACTTGTGTTGACTTCTGTTGCTGCTCAACTCAAGGCAACAGGATTCCATCAGACGGGGATAGCTAGAGCAGTTACTGAATTGGTTTTGGCATATCTGGGTAGTGACACAAATATGAGCCCTAACCTCATCAAAGCACTCTGACAACCTAAATCAGCAGTATGACTCGTACTCTGAACCAAAGAACCAGCCAATGATCCACAATTCGAAGTATCAAAAACAGGAACTCATAGCTAAATCTACTTGTAAAAAATAAAAATCTTCTCATAATTGAGGAGATTTTTTTATTGATTACATATGCTTAAAACCTCATTCACTCTCATCTCCAAGCGATCTCTCACTCATGATGTCTACGAGCTCATATATAGTTGTCTTGATCTCATGAGAGATCTGCCCAAGCCAGGGCAATATGCTATGTTCCAACTTGCCCCATGACTCAATAGATCCTATTCGATCGCTTCATTCACAATAGATACATTTACCCTTGTGATCAAGCGTATTGGAGATGGTAAGTGAAGTCCAATGATCTGTGATGCAGAGGTAGGTCAGGTATTTTCTGGGATGCTCCCACTTGGGCATTTTGTTCTCAGAGACACGAAAGTACCCAAGTGTTTTATTGGTACTGGAACTGGATTTGCTCCCCTCTATTGTCAGATGCTTGGACATTCTCTGAGCGAAGATAAGACGGATAATGTTACCTTCATCTTTGGGGTACGCAATTTTGCAGATAGTTTCTATGAATCAGAGATATCTCTTCTCGGAAGAGATTTTGAGAATTTTGAATACACCCAATATTTTTCTCGTGAATCAGATTTCTCATCTATTACGCCAACTATGTATCCAACTTGCCAGATATCATGATATGTTACTGACTGGATTATTCCTGAGCATATTGATTTGTACCAAGAGTTCTATATCTGTGGATCTCCTGCTATGGTCAAATCCGCAAGAGAAAAATTCGAAACGCTCTGAGTCGAGAGTGACCGAGTATTGTGGGAACAGTTCTAGATCTTACTCAAAACTCGGTGTCCGTATATCAAACCTATCTAGCTCATCATCAGCATCTTCATCGAAATTGTTCATGATATCTTGCCCCCATCTGGAGAGTGCGTAGATATTATCATTGAGATTCATATTTCTCCAGTCGATGATGAAGTCATCTGGAGACTCATCATTTCATTCGATGTAGTATGCCATCATCACTGAGTACCCTTGCTCTTCGGCGATCTGATTGATCCGTTTGATATAGTCTTGTACCTTATCAGTGAATTGTTGTCGAGAGAGTTGAGACATGGTCAAAAGAGTTCAAAATATATTATACTAATTATAATAAAAAGTCTTTCAAAAGCGAATTTATTCGAACCATTTAATCATACTCATGCCGAGAGCCCCAAGGATAAAAAATCCAACTGTTGCATACTTATACTTCGACTGAGCATGGATAACAGGGAGGAGATCGGCAGTGGCAACATAGAGAAGCGATCCTCCTGCAAATGCCGTAGCAAGTCCAGTTAATAGAGGAGATATATTCGAGAATACTATATCTGAGAGTATGAATCCGAGGGGAGCAGCTATGGCAAATATAACGAGCAATAGGACTTGTATTTTTTTCTGAAATTTGCTCTCGCGAAATATCGCAGCAAGTGATAGTGATACTGGGATCTGATGGAGAGCGACTCCTGCGAGTACACCATAGCCTACCTCGCTCGAGAGACTGAACCCTGCCCGTATAGCAAGACCATCGAGCAGTGTATGAAAAAATAGAGCAATCCATGATACGAGGGCGACATGATCATGGTGCTCATGTGGATCCTCATGACTATGGTCGCCATGTCCATGATCATGTGTATGAGGTGTGAGGATCTCTTCGATGAGATATATAGTGAGGAATCCCACCAAAAATGCGTATACAGCATATGACGTCTCCTCGAGTGCCTCAGGAAATATATGTACAAGTGCGACTGAGAGCATAGATCCAGCACCAAGAGCGATCAGGAATCGTAGGAGTGTAGTATTGATCTTTTGGAATCAAAATAATATGAGACCAGTTGCTGAGATGAGCGTGAGAATGAGGAGAGGTATTAGCATAAGTAGAAAAATAAATAAGAAATAAATAAGAAATTTTAGAGAGATCGAGATCTACATTTATCGAGCTCTATATTGAGTAAAAATGGATTCACGTCCTCACCTATGAATACGAGGAGATTTTGCTGGTTTTTTGGTGCATTTTGTATTTCTTCTACTGTGAATCTTGCTCCGACTTTTTGTACGAAGAATACCTTATCCGGATCACTTGCGAGCCTCACGAATCATTTGACTCGATAGGTTTCGTATGGGAGCTCTCGGAAAAATCCAGAGAGGAGTATATGATCGAAGAGATAATCACTTTTATGGATAGAGTATTTCATAGTCTCACTGTGACTGTGCTCATCTGATATACTTGCCATATTCTCGGCATCATCAAGTGATATCCGATCAGTATCGAGGAGGGCGTCGAGAGGGATATCCTTGGTTGGCATATTGAGGATCGGGGCATAGGCATTGACTCGACGGATGATATCGGTGATGGATTCGAGTATCATAGGGTTGATACCATATCACTTGGTGATGATCACGTAGTCAGCAAACTCGATCTGATCGAGTGCTGTATGTGTATTGGAGTTGAGGTTGTCAGGGAGATTCTCCGCATCGACCAGACAGATGATCGAGTCGAGTCTCACTCGACCTCACATATCGTTCATGAGAAAAGACTGAGCAATCGGGAGTGGTTCGCTCATCCCAGAACATTCGATGATGATATGATCGATAGGTCGTCCACTTGCGAGGAGTCGCTCTATTGCCTCCATGAAATCCTTGCGAACTGTACAGCAGATACAACCGTCAGAGATTTCTATGATTTCTTCGCTAGATTTTTCTATGAGTTCAGCATCTATATTAGTAGATCCGAATTCGTTTTCGACGACAGCGATCTTGCGACCAGACGCACTTCGGATGATATGATTGAGGAGAGTTGTTTTACCACTTCAGAGGAATCCAGTGAGGATAGTTATAGGTATTTTCTTTTGCATAGGCTTGATTGTTATAGGGATTTTTTATCTGAATATGGTATAGAGTCACATGACGATGATGGCTATACCTGCGAGTATAGTGATATGTGCAGATATCCTCTCGGCGAATTGCTGTGATCTCTTCTCGAGGAGTACGCGACTCCTCGAGACCACTAGTGCGAGGATCCCGAGCATGAGTCATAGCCCAAGACTAAAAAATACTATCATCAAAAATGCATATCAGGCAGTACCTATACTCACAGCAAATATGAAGAGTGCCAGAGCATCTATACAAGGATTGGCTCATGCAAGGATACCAGATAGAGTAGTTCACTTCAGTGATATATTTTGAGTTAGTGGAGTACATTCACAGTCTTTTTTTTGTATGTCTTTGGTTATGAAAAGTGATGAAGAGTGATCTATGTGTCTGAGAGCTCGAGTTCACTTGATATAAAAATATACTCAAAATACTATATAACAGAGTGCACTGATCATCACGACATATGTTGTGACAGCACCAATTCACTTCTCGAGTGTGATGATGATCGCAGCAAGTATGAATATGAATATTGTATGAGAAAAGGTCACACTCCCTATGAGGATCAGGATATCCCTATAGTTTGTCTTTTTACTCGATATCATATAAGTACCGATGAGTGTCTTGGAATGACCTGGAAGAAGTCCATGTATCATCCCTGCAAGGAGAGCTACGATGAGTCAGAATACTTGGACATAGAGTCCACCAGTTCCTCGGATATATGGCTCGAGATATCATTTGATAGTAGACGTATTGGATCCTATAATATTTGCTTGGTATGGTTTGCTCGATAGAGGGATAGATGCCATCATAGAGGCATCCTTCGAGAGTCTACCATCTTGCATAGGCTCTATATAGAGTACAAATGTGTTGATAGTATTTGTCTCATCGAGAGTATTGCGAAATCCATAGGTCTGACCACTCAGAGATGATGGGAAGTAACTCCTATTGTCTCCACCGAGTATAGAGTTATCTGACTGGCCATGCTGCTGGATATCACTATAGATATATGCATGGATGAGGGGACTCACACCGTAGAGATGAGTTTTATCGAATATGAGACGGATCTCAGTAGAGTCAGTCAATGGATATGGTATATTGGTTGCAAACTCTATCTCGATCAGGGGTACAGGATTGTAACTCGTATCAAAGTCGAGAGGAGGATACTCTAGAATTCTTCCTGTCATATACTTGAGGCTGATCTCTTGCTGATTGTATCTCAATTGACTTCCTACAAGCAAAAATTCTCGAGCTACAGTTTCAAAATTTTTCTCTACTGTGTCGAATCATGTATTTTTTTGTATCTCATCGAGTATCTTGGGATGGAGATTTTTCCAGCCCATGAGAGTATATCGTATATGTATAGTAGGCCCACTGGTATCGAGTCTGAACTCATGGATGATATCAGGAGGGATACTGCATGCCAGAGAATATATGATTCCTGAGCAAAAAACGAGCATGAGAATAAAAAACGACCTGATGTACATATGATGATTATAGGGGTGGGACGATAGTTTGCAAGTGTATATCTAGAGTTTATCTCCTCTTGTTATCATATTCGGATAGTTCTCTTTATACTGTAGGTATCACTCTCGGAGTGAGGCGCTCTGATATCCTATACCAGTTGCCATTTGACTCATGAGCTCTGATTCTTCGGCGAATGGACAGATAAATATGAGAAATTTTTCCTTTGGAAAGGGGAGATATCCATCCTTGAGGTATTCTTGTAGTTTGTAAAATGGAAATGAGAGACTTCATGATATATGTCCAAGTTCATATGATAAGTATGATCTCATATCGATGAGGAGATATGTTTCACTATCGAGATCTGATGGTGCTATTTTCTCGAGTTTTCCTATTTTCATTGGTTTTTTCGTATCTTCATATTCTTCGAATAGCTCAGGTTTTTTCTCTCGGATATAGCTCGTATATGACTCAACTCGATCACAAGCGATAAATACGACTTTTTTTCACTTCAGACTCTCTGGAGCCTGTTTCCTTAGGTACTCGATCATACCATGGTAGGTCGCTCATGTTGTTGGTCAGACGAGCATGCCACATTTTCGGACGAGTGTGAGCATTTTATCTATTGCATCAGTATCTCATACCTCTTCATAGTCTCTATAGTATCGTCTCTCAAAAAGCCCAACTTCTCACATTTCTCGGCTATTTCGGATTCCTGGTATATACGATCATCCTGCTGTGATGATCCCGATAGATTGCATATCTCACTTTCCCTCGAAGTACTCGCTGATCCCACGACTTGATCCAGTAGTTCCGAGTCCTGAGAAGAAAAAATCAGGAGTTCAAATATCAATATCTATCTCCCTTGCTGTAGTTATTGAGTGGATATCTGGATTCGCTTGATTTGTATACTGATCAGTCCAGTAATACTTTCCAGGATTACTATCTATCATTGACTGTATAAGTCGAAATGGAGAATTGGGATCATTCGGATCAGGGCACTCTGATCCTGGAGGGAGTGACTCTAGTTGCACTCCGATGATTCTGAGTATATCCTCAACTTCTTTTTGCTTTATTCTATTTGTGACACTTATCATTTTTTTTCCTTCGAGTGAGGCTAGGATACCGAGAGCTTTTGCTGTATTTCCACTGGATGATTCGATGATACATGGTTCTTCTCGGGCTCACTTTATGAGTCCGAGAGCGGTACGATCTTTGATTGACCCGAACGGATTCATATATTCGAGCTTCGCAAATATCTCTACTCATACGAATCCGTGTATTATTTCGGGTATTCGAAGGAGTGGAGTATTGCCGATGAGTTCAGTGATAGTATGTATTATCATATATATGATGTTTGAGTTGTCGCTTTTTCAAACTGCCTTTTGAATTCTAAAATATTTTGTAGTTCCATATAACTATATATATCAATATTTGATATATCCACTTCGAAATATGCAAGGAGATTTCGAGGAGTTTTTTTTCATTCATTTACTACTTTTTGATAATTAGGATGTATGGACACATGTATATACTCTCATTCCTTGATGTCTCATATAGCTATATGACAGAGCTTTTCTACCTGTACTATAGGCGTCTCTGGATCACAGTATATTGCACATTCGAGATTTTCTCGTGCAATATATCTATGTATTGATGATAGATCGAGAGGATTGCAGGTACTGAGTTCTGGCCTTTTGATCGATAGTATACCGAGCATTTCATGTATTTTTTTGGTTTTTTGGAGTTTGAGTCGTTGTACGGATGATCCGAGATATCCTCCATCCGATATATCTGATGCTATCCGAGATGTCATAGAGGTAAAAAGTCACATAGTAAATTAGAGATCAGGAAGTAAGGTATAATTTTCCCTATAATATCTTGATATATTTGGGTGTTCTATAGAACGAGTTTCGTAAAAATCCATATGGTAAGCTGCGATATCAGGAAATATGAGAATATCTCAGATGTTTGCTTCTCTTGTGAGATGTACCTGTCTACAATAGATGATGTCACTCTCGAGGCAGAGATTGCCTAGGAGTGAGTACTTGTATATGCTCGTTTCTCACTCTCCGAGTAGATATGGATCAGTGGGGAGCTCTTCTTCTCGCATCCCGAGAGCAAATGAGCTTGTATCTATGATGAGTGATTGATCATTCGTCTCACTCCTCTTGGCTATGATGCCTGTAGCAATGTATCATACCTGAGAGAGGAGAGATCGTCCCGGCTCTATGGAGAGTCCTATATTGTTTTCTTCGAGAAATCTGCCTATCGATCCTCTGCTATCATATGAGTTCTCGAGGAATTCTCGAAGGAATGTGGGTCATACTGGACTATCATCTTGTGGATAGAGTCGAGATCCGAGATGATATCTCTGGCAATCCTCATGAGCTATATGAGTATCATCCTGATATTTCGCACCATATCATCATCATATATCTATGATATGGGGATGCCATCATCACTTGAGAAGGAGCCTATAGTAGTCTAGAGACTCCCAGAATACATCTTGGCGTGTTTTGATACCTCTCGTATCTATATGGAAACTATAACCAAGTACTTCTAGGTATTCTCTATTCATAGAGAGCATCTCTATAGATTGTATCCAGTATTCTCGGCTAATCCCGAATCGAGTAGATCTTGCCATCTCAAATCCTCAAATCCGTATGAGTATTTTCTGCCGTTTCTGAGCTTCTCTCGAAATTTCTACGATAGACTTGATTTCACTGAGATTATCGACTGCGATGATACATCATATTTCGATACATTTCGTCAGAAATCTTGGATTTTTTGGACCATTTGCGGTCATTTGATCAGGTATATATCCTACTGCTAGAGCCTTCATGAGTTCACCATAAGATGAGACATCTACTCGACATCCTTGTCAGTTGGCTTCTGTGAGAAGTACCTTGGATTGATTCGCTTTCATCACATAGTGGATGGTACTTGGGAACCGATATTCTCAGAGTACTCGTCGAAACTCCTCGATATTTTTTGAGAGTATTTGAGGATCTACAACTCATATACACTCGATTTCAGGATTTTGGAGGAGTGATTCTACGGATGATTGCTCAGCTTTACTCAGTTGCATATATCTCCCATTTTGGGAAGTTATCGGTGTAGTTTTTCCAGTTTTCGCTTCACTCAGCGAGCTCACTCTCCGTGAGGAGTGCACTATCGAGGAGTGCCTCGATCTCATCTCTATTGTCGAGTATCGATATGATGACGAGTTCTTGTCGGCGATCCTGGTAGGGGAGACCTGAGAAGTTCGCTAGTTCTACATCATACTCTGGATAGAGATCGATCTCTGATTGTGGGAGGGCGGATAGCCAAGTGCCCGCTGGATCTACTTTGGTCGATCCACCTGATTGTCCCCAGGTACCTGCGAGGTCATGGCGACTTGCGAGCCAGAACAATCACTTGGATCTGATAACACCATCCCACTCCGTATTCGCCAATGTCAAAAATCTCTCTGGATGGAATGGGATATTGCGACGATATATCCAACTCTTGATACCATATTCCTCAGTTTCTGGAGTATGATTCGCATGTCCACCTGATTGGAGTTCTCGCATCCAGAGAGGACTATTTTCTGATTTTTCCATATTAAAAAGTCCTGTATCTACCACTCTCTCGAGTGGTACTATACCCCAATCAGTTTCGATGTATTCGGCAGTTGGCTGGAGTCACTTGAGGATTTTTCTGAGTGTTATTTTCTCACTCTCAGATATATCAGATATCTTGTTGACGATGAGTACATCGCAGAACTCGATCTGATCGACGAGGAGATCCACTATTGTTCGTTCATCCTCATCACTGACTGCCCAGTCTCTATCTGTGAGGAACTCTGCTGATGCAAAATTATGCAATAGTCACTTCGCATCTACGACTGTGACCATAGTATCGAGCCTGACGAGCTGAGAGAGATCGATACTACTCTCCTGATCAATATAGCTAAATGTCTGAGCAATCGGAACTGGTTCTCCGACGCCAGTGGACTCTATGATGATGGCATCATATTTGTCCTCTTCGGCGAGCCGCTTGACCTCGATGAGGAGATCTCATCTGAGAGTACAGCATACACACCCATTTTGCATTTCTACGAGTTTTTCCTCTGTTTGTGAGAGAGTGACTCCATTTTTGATGAGACTCGCATCGATATTGATCTCTGCCATATCATTGACGATGAGTGCAACCTTGAGTCAGGCTCTATTTTCGAGTATATGCTTGAGGAGAGTGGTTTTACCACTTCAGAGGAATCCGGAGAGGATAGTGACGGGGATGAGTTTTTTCATAGTTCAAATGGAGTGAGTTAAATAAAATTACATTTTAATTTTACGAATGGAATGCAGAACTAAGAGGCTGCAAGACTCATAAAATAAATGGAATGAGAAGACAAATAGAGTGAAGCGAATTTTGTACTCCAAGGGCACTTCTATCCTTCGCAAAGGGCGTCTGTGAATGAAATATAGAATTAAGAGAACAAAGTTCTCATAAGATGACTATGAAATTGTCTGACATCTGTTACATCTTCCGAGGATAGAGAGTGAGTGTTCTTGGATGGCAAATCCTTGCTTTTTTGCTTCTTCGAATATCTTGCGACAGATACTGTGTGAATCAAAACTCGCAATACTCTGGCAATTTGTACACTTCATATGTTCGTGATGATGACTCGTGTCGTTGAGTTCATAGGATTCTCATCTCTCACCAAGTGTGAGTCTACGGAGTAGGCCTATCTCGAGAAAGAGTCGAATAGTGCGAAATATGCTAGCTCTCCCAAGATCTGGGAATGCAAGGAGTATGTCTACAGATGAGAAGAGATGTTGTTTTTTGATATATCAAAAAATTTCTAATCGTTCATGAGTGATACTTTTTCAGTGAGATTTCAAGAGAGCTTCTATATTCATAATTGATACTAAGTATCAAAAATATATGAAAAAATACAGTTAAGTCAAATAAAAAATCGCTACATATACGTAGCGATTTTGATATGAGATGCTATCTGATGACACAGAGAGAACACGACTTGGTCTGTTGATAGGTATAGGAACTCGTGAGTTGTCCAGAGATGCGAGCATGGGTATCATGTATTGCTCCGCAGTTCTCACAGAAACTGATGGTAATGATATCATCGGGGCGACCATCAGCACACTGACAAGCGAATATCACTCTCTCTCCAGCGATGAGCATCTCATGGATGAGTCCTTGAGTCTTGAATGTATCAACAATACGATAGAGGGTGGCGAGATTCATCCCAGGTTGTCACTTTTTGCCGACGAGATCACGACGGAGATCTGAGAAAGTGATACGACTTGACTGAGAGAGGAGTTCGACGAATCTTTTACGAGGTTCTGTGACACGAGATTCTGACATAGTGTATTGGGATTAGTAGGATAGGTAGCGGACAAAAATAGATCCGCAATATAGTCATATTTTTTATAATTGCAAATGTTTGCGAGTATAAAATTTGACTCTATTTTTGCCTCAAAAAGTCAATAAGTATCAGTCTCGCTGCCTCCGCATCGATATCTCCATCTGTGATACCATCCTCATCGAATCCGAGGAGTGCTTCGCTTGTCGTGAGTCGCTCATCGTGGAGTATGATTGGTATATTGACTATTTTGTAGAGTTGTTTGACAAACTCTGTCACTCTCCTTCCATGTTTAGACATCGACCCATCGATATTGTAGGGCATACCCACTATGATGGTATCTGCTTTTCGCTCGATGATCCATTTGGGTATACGGTTGAGGAGATCAGCGGTAGTGATCGTCTTGTATGCAAAACAAAATCCCTCCACCGAGTAGGCGAGTCCTGACTTGCGAGTGCCATAGTCGATGCTGATGATGCTATTATTTTTCATCGATAGTGACAGTGATCCATATCTTGGCGAGAGTATCTCGTGTGATATGGAGATAGACGATATGACGACCAGCGGTCTTGATATGGATACCATTTGGGAGCTTGATATCTTTTTTCTCGAATCGTATCCCTAGCCTGTCATCTATACGACTCCCGATAGTATGCTCATCGAGTCAGCCGAATACTTTTTTTCATTTTCACTTGAGTGTGAACTCGAGCTCTTTGCCGTCGAGTTCTTTTTGTATCTCAAATGCTCTTTCTAGTCTCACTCTCGCTTGGTCTTTTGATTTTTTAGCATCGGCCTCGATCTTTTTCATACGATCTGGAGTGATCTCACGAGCGATCCCCTGAGGTATCATGGCATTTCGAGCTTGAGGAGTTGAGACCTCTATGATAGCTCATTTGCGTCCGAAGTGAGCGATATCCTGGAGGAGTTCGACCATGATTTTGTTGGTAGGCATGATAGGATGATATGGAGTTGAGGAATAAAAATCTGAAACTGAGTATATCTAAAAGTAGATAAAAAAGCAACTCTCCTTGTATTGGATTTTGTTATGAGATCCAAGTATTGACAAACATGAGTATAATGTATTTGAACTAATAAAAAGTTTTGACTTTTCTCTCTTTTCGCTATAATCCCACCGATCCCAAGTATTGGGGATTCGCCAAGCGGTAAGGCAGCGGACTTTGACTCCGCCATTCGGGGGTTCGAATCCCTCATCCCCAACCATTTTCTCCTTTGATTCGTCAAGCTCATTTACTCGACTTTGGATCAAAAATCCATAGAATACCGACTTCATGTTACGGAAACAGTTTTTCTCCAAAACAATTGTTTCTGGATATGATTCCAGATTTATCTCGCTTCGTTATGAGGAACCAAGTATCCAAACGGATCTCTCATATGAGCCTAATTTTCCATATTATGATCGCAGTAGTAGAAATCGGTGGCAAACAATACACCGTAGAAAAAGATATGACGTTCGTCGTCGATCGTCAGTCAGCAGATGTCGGTACAACTATGACTCTGCCAGCTCTCCTCATCGCAAGTGCAGACGGTAAGACTGTCAAGGTCGGTACTCCCACTGTCGAGGGATCGAAGATCTCGTTCGAAGTAGTTGAGCACCTCAAGGCTGACAAAATCCGAGTATTCAAAATCAAATCAAAAAAACGCTACATGAGAACTCAAGGATTCCGAGCCTATCAGACTCGTCTCACAGTTACCTCTATAGCATAGTTCTATCTTCAGATAGATTCACTGTACCACGGATGAGATCTCCTCACTTTTTTGTGAGATGTTTATTCCTAAAATATACATTTGGTAATACGTCCCAATCATAAGGCTCGACATGATCGAGCTCATAGAGCCA
>JAYSSB010000076.1:0-1638 GCA_043720755.1 Candidatus Altimarinota bacterium
GCTCTCCAATACAAAAAAGACGACTACAACGAGAAACTCATATCATTTGTCAATAACGTCATCACTCCAGAGGGTGGTACACATGTGGTCGGATTCAAGATGGCACTCACTCGTACGATCAACAAGTATGCCCGTGAGCAGGATATCCTCAAGGAAAAAGACACCAACCTCACGAACGAAGATGTCGTCGAGGGACTCACTGTGATCATCTCAGTGAAGGTGCCTGAGCCACAGTTCGAGGGACAGACCAAGTGAAAACTTGGAAATGCCGAGGTAAAATGAATAGCCGATAGAGCTATGGGTGAGGGATTTTATGACTTTCTTGCTGAGAATCCTCGAGCCGCCAAGCAGATCATCGAGAAATGTCTCCTCGCTGCTCGTGCTCGTGCTGCCGCTCGATCTGCTCGTGATACGATCATCCGCAAGGGGGCACTGGAGGGTACTGGCCTCCCAGGTAAACTCGCTGACTGTAGTTCCAAAGACGCATCAAAATGTGAGCTCTATATCGTCGAGGGCGACTCGGCAGGTGGATCAGCCAAGCAGGGTCGAGATCGAGTATTCCAGGCGATACTACCACTCCGTGGTAAGATCCTCAATACTGAGCAGGCTCGATTGGATAAGATATTTGGCAATGCCGAGATCAAGAACCTCATCATCGGACTCGGTACGTCTATCGGAGAGTCCTTCGACTACAGCCGTCTCCGTTATCATCGGATCGTCATCATGACAGATGCGGATGTGGATGGAGCACATATCCGTACTCTGCTCCTGACATTCTTTTTCAGATATTTTCGTCCTCTGGTCGACAATGGTCATATATTCATCGCCAATCCTCCTCTCTACAAGCTGAGTAAAGGGAAACAAGCATGGTATGTCTACAACGAAGAACAAAAACTCAAAACTATCATCGATGAAGGGATCACAACAGAGTGAGTCCAGCGGTACAAGGGTCTCGGTGAGATGAATCCTGAGCAACTCTGGGAGACAACGATGGATCCAGTACAACGCAAGATGTTCCGAGTGACGGTCGAGGATGCAGAGCGAGCTGATGAGGTATTCCGCATACTCATGGGTGAGGATGTTCCACCTCGCAAGCACTTCATTCAGTCACGAGCCAAGACAGTAGCCAATCTCGATGTATAAAAAATATAAAACTCTCCTGGAAATTCAGTAGAGTTTTTTGTAAGATTGACTTATTACATATAATGTATATATTCATTATATGAATAACCAAGTATCATATCTTCAAGAATTAGCTAAGTGCCTAGAAGCATCTTCTATAGAAGATGCCCAATTCCAATTGTTATCGACATGAGCAGATAGCAATGTTTATGGTAGTACATTGCAGTCAGAATTTATATATAAGGAATATCTAGGATTACAGCCTTCCTTAATAAAAAAATATCATCAGATTCAAAATAGCTTTTCTGCAATATCATTGAAAGGAAAAATTTCAGGGAAAACTTTGGAAATATTATCATTACCACTTGAATGAATAGCTTCAATAAGGGTAAATTGAAAAAATAGAACCTTAGTTCAAATTCCAAGAATTCAAGGATAATTTTGACTCGCTTGTAAAAAATATAAACACGGACAGAAATAGTGCCTTGCGTGAGCGTTTACAGGAAGTAATGCCTG
>JAYSSB010000077.1:0-1625 GCA_043720755.1 Candidatus Altimarinota bacterium
GAGAACTTATTCGAGTAGCTACTTTGTCACGACCAGAGTACAAGTTACTTTTGGAAAGATTGAAATATAAATCTGATCTCAAGCTCAATCTCGTAGATATCCCACAAGATGGTAAATATCGTATCACAACGGGCAATGATAGGGTCGATGTTCGTGTCTCGACGCTCCCAGTTCGCTATGGCGAAAACGTCGTATGTCGAATACTTGACTCGACCAAGTCGATCCCATCAGTGGATGATCTCGGATTCATGTGGACATCCAAGAGACAGATCGACCGATCACTCAAGAAAAAAAATGGAACTATCCTCGTCACATGACCGACTGGATCTGGTAAGACGACGACACTCTACTCGATGCTCGCCTCTCTCAATACCGAGGATCGCAAGATCATCACGCTCGAGGATCCTATCGAGTACGAGCTCGCAGGTATAGTCCAGAGCGAGGTCGATGAAAAGAAAAACTATAGTTATTTCACAGGTCTCAAGGCTCTCATGCGTCAAGATCCTGATATTCTCATGATCGGTGAGATCCGTGATCTCGAGTCTGCGACGATATCGATGCAGGCAGCGATGACAGGACATCTCGTCCTATCAACTCTCCATACCAAGAGTGCAGGCGAGACGATCGAGCGACTGATGAATATGTGAGTCCCGAACTATATCCTCGCATCAGGGCTGGATGTGATCATCGCTCAGCGTCTCGTCCGTCGACTCTGTCCTCACTGTATCTCTGCGTATGATGCTGATCCGAGTGAGATCGATATCATCAAGTACATGCTCAAAGATCTCGGCATCGAGGCACTCGCATCCAAAAAAGACGGATTCAAACTCCACAGGTCAGCAGGTTGCACTGAGTGTGGTATGACTGGTTACAAGTGACGTATCGGTATCTATGAGGTCATGAACTTCTCTGAAGATATCCGTACTCTCATCCGCAACGGGTCGAGTCCCAAGGAGATCGTCACTGCAGCACGCAAGTGAGATCTCATGCTCATGCGAGAAGATGGCATCCTCAAGGCGATGCAAGGTAAGACGAGTCTGGATGAGCTCTTCAAAGTAATAGAATAAAATAATCCCCTATGAAGGGGATTATTTTATTAGCTGAGATTATTTCATTCGACTCTCGATGAACGACTTGAATCCGTCTGTATCTCGGAAGAGTGACATATCGAGCTTGATCCCATCGAGAAATATTGTCGGAGTTCCAGATACTCACTTGGAGTCTCCGATTGCTATATCTGCAGCAACTTGCTTCTCATAGGCTCTACTTGCGAGACAGCTCGAGAACTTAGATTCATCGAGAGAGAGGGTTTTAGCCAGAGCAACTCGCTCTGCATCTGTGATTGTTTTTCATGATTTGGACTTCTCGAGAGCGTAGAGTCACTTTTTGTAGTTCATATATCCACCTTGTTCTGCACTACAGAGAGCAGCGATTGCATCTGATTGGGCATTTTTGTGCATATTGAGTGGGAACTGTCGATACGTGATCGTCATCTTGCCTTGACTCGCATACTCCTCAAAAATCGGCATAATAGACTCATTGGACGCTATACAGGCAGGACACTGGAAGTCTGCAAATACCTCGATCTGCATCTTGCCAGAGCCATAGGTCGGAGTTGCGATGGT
>JAYSSB010000078.1:0-1623 GCA_043720755.1 Candidatus Altimarinota bacterium
ATAGCAGGACAAGATATCATCCGAGAAGATGAAACCATCGATATGATAGTAGAAAAATATCAGCTCCATACTCTGATAGAACGAGACGCTATACTTTTCGCTGCTCTCTTGTATGAGAGATGAGAATCATATGATGATGCGATGGCATATATCACGAGTATTCCAGATATTCTCGATGTACCTCAGGTACTCGCCATGCTCATAGAGTGGCTCAGATATATGGATGATACTGTATATCCCATAGCTCTGAAGTCACTCGATCAACTCGCAAAATCAGAGTATGATGCCAAAAATTTTTTCGAACAAGTAAAAACTATCGCAGATGATATACTCAATAGTGATGATAGTGATGATACAGATACGGCATATATGTATATGGCTGTATCTCATATGAAAGTGATAAAATGAAAAGATGTGAGTGAAATACAGGTATGATTCGTCACTGCTGGTAATCATGGACTCTCACAAGGATATATAGCAAATGGAGATATCTTGCAAGAAAGCGGAGATTTTGATGAAGCGATTCGACTATTTAATTTAGCATATCTATCGCAACCAGATGTTGTATCTATGCGTAGGATCATCGGTTGTTTGATTGGAGCTGCTCGATTTGATGAAGCTCAGATCTATATCAATATTGGATTGCAAGAGTGATATGATATATCAGGATACATATTCGCTTATCATCTTTCCCAATGACAAGAGCGGATTGCTATAGAACAAATGATACGTATGCTCCAATCTGACGGAGTCATGGATATGACGATGCCAGAGGGTTGTATGGAGTTACTATGAGATACCATAGATCAGATACTTCAGAGTACTACTTGTATTCGACCTACCGATGAGCTCAAGATCCTTGCCTCATATATCAATATCTCTATGACTATAGAATCAGATCATCCAGATCCTGCAGATACTATAGTCCATATGGACTATATTGAATCTTTGATGAATAGTTATGAATGAGATAGACTCATCAATAGCCTATATCGTACTCTGCGAGTCATCATATCTGATACTGATCTCGATGACAAAAAACCTATTGTAGACCAGATCACATGACTCATCCAAATACACTTCTCACAGATGCATAAGATGCTCTCAACCATCCATAAAAATAATCAAAATAAAAAAGATGCAATTGGTACTAAGTATTCATTTGATATGATCAATGAATTCGTCTGACGAGCCATACTCATACTCGAACGTTTCCCAGATACAGAGTCATATCTCAAGATCTGGAGAGACGGACTGAATATGCTCCCAACTCAACATCATCTCGATCATACGATCCAAACTATGCCAGAAACAGTTCAATAAAAATCTCTAACTCTCTCAACTATGCCCATTTCCACTCCTCTCTGAAATCAGGATAAAATACTAAGTTCATCTCAACCACTTGATGGATATACAATCGTATCTCATGGAGGTATCGGGGATGAGCATAGGGAATATAGAGAAGAAAATCGACCTAAATATAATCTCAGTGGCTCATGCCATGAGTTGCGAATATTTTTTGGCGAACAAGTATACCGAGTTCTCGTAGATATTGGAGCATATCAGTGACCTGGCAAACTTGTGAGAGATATACCAGTGATTTCTGAGTGAGTTGACGCCATT
>JAYSSB010000079.1:0-1621 GCA_043720755.1 Candidatus Altimarinota bacterium
TTGTACTACTGTTGTTGCGTGTTTCATCTGCTCGTATGAGAATATATCACGGGCTACTCGGCGTCCAAATAGTTCGATAAACTTGGTCTCGAACATCTCTCTGAGGAGGACAAATTGGTCAGGGATCACGATAAAAAAGCTCGAATGGTCAGCGAAGTTGATTTTCGCTATTTCATTTTCTAGAGTGCCCATGATGAACTCTCTCAGTTTCGTGAGATTGAGATCTGGAGTACCTGCGAGCATATAGCCAAAATATGTCGAAGTATTGTAGGTATATGGTTCTCGGATTTTTGGCATCACGATCGTATGATCAGCGATATCTCGTCCAGAGCTCTTCGCACTCGATGATATGAGGAGTGTTTTCTTTTGGTGTTGTTTGGCAGTATTGAGTATTATCGGTGCGTGTTTTTCTCCACTTGCTGAGATGACGACGACATCCGTGATCGATGCTATATTCGCGAGCTTGGACTCGACCTCTGACTCCGTAGCAAAAAATGCTCCAAGATGACGAAATATGATACGTCCCGTGTAGTATCCATTGCCACTACCGACTACAAGTGGCGTATTGAGTTTTGAGAGATCGAGACTTGGGAGTTTGGATTGACTCGCATAGAGATCGATCGTCGAGAGGACGATAGTATTGAGCGTAGGGTAGAGCATATATATAGATATAAGGATACCCTGATTATAGTGAAAATACCAAAATCACAATAAAAAATCCTCCAATAAGGAAGATTTTTATTTAGAATTAATTATATTTTTTTCTATAGGAGTAGGATTTGATCATAGATCAATTTCCACAAATCAGCCAACTCCATAGAATACGCTTCATACGAGTGTAATAGCTCATAAGGTTTTGAGTGCCTGTCTCCTGAATCTTCTTTTTATGAGAGATGCCTGAGTAGAGTACTTGAGAATCATTCTGATTTCATCAGCTTTTCATTTCAATCCATGTATTTTATTTATGTTATCCTCTTTTTTAGTATCTGGTGCAAGCATATGGAGTTTATCTATGAGACGTGCTTTTTCAGCAAGGGCATAGTTATATATTCTTGGCATATGTTTGATTTTTAAGAATTAAATAATAACTACTATTTTTTCTAACGCAATTCGTCCCTTTTCTCGATCGACGCCATAGACTCGGACGTTGATGATTTCTCAGACTTTTGCCACATCGTTGACATTGTTGATCCGCTCTGCCACTCCGAACTTGGAGATATGCACCATTCACTCCTTTCATCTTGCGATCTCGACGATCGCACCGACGGTGTCGAGGATTTTGACGATCTTACCTTCGTAGATATCACCGACTTCGATATCTTTGAGGATATTTTTGATAAAATCGAGTGCCGCTTTTCCGCTCACTTGATCCCGGGCCGTGATCGTACAGTTTCCGCTGTCTTCCAGATTGATCTCGACTCCGAACTCTTTCTCGATACCCTGGATCGTCTCGCCACCTTTTCCGATCACTTCACGCATCTTCTCTTCTGGGACAAATACCGAGAGGAGAAACGGAGCATACGGAGAGAGCTCTGATCGAGGCTCACTCATACATTTTCTCATCTCGCCTATGATATATCCAGTTGCTAGGGCAGACTTCGCGAATACCTCCATGATGACA
>JAYSSB010000080.1:0-1611 GCA_043720755.1 Candidatus Altimarinota bacterium
CCCCAACTCTGGAACGTACTCAAGTGAGATATGTCTCTCATCGGACCGAGACCTCATCAGCCTCGTGAGATCGAGCTCTATGATGAGGCGGACAAGCAAGTACTCACGATCAAGCCAGGGATCACCGGTATGGCTCAGGTATACGGTCGAGATACCAACACATTCCGAGCAGAGATCACGCTCGATACCTACTATATCGAGTACTACTCTGCCTCTCTCGATCTCGCTATACTCCTGCGTACTGTGCTCGTTGTCATCCAGAGAGTCTGGAAGTAGTATACACTTGCAAAAAATGAGAAAATAAATACATTGTATCTCAAGTTTCTTAGTTTTTTATTCTAAGATCTCAATTCTAAGATCTAATCTCTTTTTCTATGTCCGACTTCCCAAAACAATACGACCCGAAAATACATGAGCCTCAGGTACAAGCACTCTGGGAAGACAAGAAAATATATCAGCCAAAGATAGATACTAAGAACTCTAAACAGGAGACATTCTACATTCCTATTCCACCACCGAACGTCACTGGCAATCTCCATCTCGGACACGCTCTGACTCTCTCGATCGAGGACATCATGACTCGCTATCATAGGCTCAAGTGAGATGCAACACTCTGGGTCCCAGGGACAGATCATGCCGGGATTGCGACGCAGGCTCAGGTCGAGAAGCGACTCGAAAAAAATGGAAAAAATCGAAAAGAAATTGGGCGAGAAGCATTTCTCGGGGAATGCTGGAAATGGATCGATGAATATGGAGGAAATATCCAAAATCAAGTCAAGATGATGGGAGCATCAGTGGATTGGGATATGGAGCGTTTTACATTTGATGAGGCAAATAACAAACTCGTAGAGAAGATATTCGTCGATCTCTATAACAAGTGACTCATATACCGTGGGGAGTACATGGTCAACTATTCTCCAGTACTCGAGTCTGTGATATCAGATATCGAGGTCGAGCATCAGGAGGTCTCTGAGTATATGTACTATATCAACTACTTTGTCTCTGGGTCAGATAAGGAGCTCCTCGTGGCGACCACCCGCCCTGAGACCCTCCTCGGAGATATGGCACTGGCCGTACACCCCAAGGATAAGAGATACAAAAAACTCATCGGAAAATCAGTCATCCTCCCGATCGTCAATCGTGAAATCCCGATCATCGGAGATGATACGATCGATATGGAGTTCGGAACTGGGGTAGTCAAGGTCACACCAGCACATGATCCATCAGATTTTGAGATAGCTCGTCGTCATGGACTGCGTACTGACTATCGTGTCATAGATAAGACAGGGCTCATGAGTCAAGAGGCTGGCGTATTTGCTGGGCTCTCTGCTGTAGGCGAGGCAAGGGAAAATATCGTCGAACTCCTCAGAAGTAAATGAAATCTTGTCAGGATCGAACCCTATACACATACTGTCGGATTTTGTTCTCGAGGCAAGTGCCGAGTCGAATCAGTGATCTCTACACAGTGGTTTGTGAGGGCAAGCACTATGGCCGAGAAGGTCACAGCAGGATACAAAAAATGAGAATTCAAAATTGTACCAGAAAGATTCAATAAGACATTCGAAGACTGGATCTACAATCTGCGTGACTGGTGTATCTCTCGCCAGCTCT
>JAYSSB010000081.1:0-13257 GCA_043720755.1 Candidatus Altimarinota bacterium
AGTAGGCTCAGTATATCCGAGCTTGGTCAGGGCAGTGACGATCTCGACTCGGAGTGCTAGTGTAGCAAAACTCATAGAAAAAATGGGTTATCCCTCGGGCAAAAATGCCTGAGAGAAAAAATTAAAGTACAATATCCTCTTATAATAGTAGGAAGATTTACAGTGGAATGGTCTCCAATATAGTAGGGAAGACAGGCGGTAAATAGCTCCAGATATGAGGAGAAGCGATCTATATAGGTATATATGCTCCTCGGAAAAAAGAAATTGTGAATGGAGTATAGAAGAAACTAGATAAAAAGCAAAAGATAATTTGACAGATATGATGTGTGTGTGGTATAGTAGCTTTGCCAATAAACTTTAGGAGAAAATCATGGCTAATAATTCAGAAATGGGTATCAAGGGGAATCGTGTCAGATTCATCAATAGTCATCTCTATGTGAATGGAAAAGACCTGAATTTAAAACAATGGGACAGTGACCCAACAATGTGGTCAAACCGCTATGGAACAAAACAATCCGAGTACAGCGGAAAATCTCTTGAAGAAGTTTTGAAAATAAAAGGTTTAATTTGATCTTTTAGTTACCGAGGATATTTTTTCTATTCGCAAGAATTTATGAAAGTATCTCAATTGGTAAATCGGGGCTCGCTTGCGAGCCTCTTTTTTTATACTTATTATTTCTCAAGAAATCAAAGTTGAAAAGAAAGACAAAAACCATATGATCATCAGGTAAATACTAAAATACTTATCAGTCGAGAATATGTCCAAAAAGCCAACATATATTGATCTCTTTTGTGGATCTGGAGGTTTTTCTATATGATTTGATATTGCAGGATTTGAAAATATATTTTCTATCGATATAGAACCTAGTTTTTGTGCAACATACGAACAAAATTTTCCATCGCATACACTCATCAAATGAGACATCAAAAATCTCTCTCCAGAAGATATATGAACTATAATAGATAATCAAGAAATTGATGTCATCATCGGATGACCGCCATGTCAGGGCTTTAGTATGGCAGGCAATATTGGGAGGAGATTTATCGAAGATCCGAGAAATCAACTTTTCCAAGAATTTGCTCGTGTAGTATCTATCGTGAAGCCGAATTATTTTGTTATGGAAAACGTAGCAAGACTCGCAACACATAACCAAGGTAGGACAAAAGAAGAGATCCTGACGCTTTTTGGAAAGATGGGATATCATGTGAACTGCAAGATAGTCAACTCAGTGGACTATGGAGTAGCTCAAGTGAGAAAAAGAGTACTCTTCATCGGAAGTAAAAAAAAAGATACTATCATATTCCCTGAAAGGCAAGTCATAAAAGATACTATAGTCATAGAAGTACTCGAAAAATATCCACCTCTCATATCTTGAGAGGGATCAAAAATACCAAACCATATAGCAATGAATCATTCTGAGCAAATGCTCAAAAAAATGAGCTATGTGACCGATGGTTGAGATAGAAATGATATACCTGAGATGCTACGACCTCAAAAATGAGACTCAAGAAAATATATACGGTATACGAGTGACAAACCATCTATATGTATCACGGGGGATATGCGGAAGGTATTTCACTATTCACAAAATCGAGCACTCACAGTGAGAGAACTCGCAGCTCTACAGTCATATCCTGATGACTTTGTATTTATGTGAAGTACTATATCTCAGCAACAACAGGTCGGTAACTCTGTACCCCCTCTCATGGCTGAGGCTATTGCGAGATCTATCCGAAAAATGCAAAAAAATGAAAAATAAATTTCCAAAAATAAATTTTATCGGCAATAAAGAAAAAATTGCTCATTGGATTTTGGACTATCTGCCCAAAGATGCGGGGAGTATTTTTGATGCGTTCTCAGGGGGATGATCGATCGGCTATGAGGCAAAAAAAAGAGGACTCAAGGTCATATCCAACGATATACTCAATGTGAACTATATGATATCCAAGTCGCTCATAGAGAATCATACAGAACAACTCACACCAGCAGATGTAGATACCATATTCACAGGGAATCCATCAAAGTGATTCATGTGGGAAAATTATGCAAATATATTTTTCTATCCCGAAGAGTGCATGGAACTCGATCTCTACAGAGAAAATATCGACAAGCTCTCATCAGAATACAAAAAGTCACTCGCTCTCACACTCATGCGAAGAGCTATGATTCGCAAAATGCCATATTCTCGTTTCAATATCAACTGGGGCAAAATACGGCAACTCAGAGATGAAGTCTATAGCTACGAAAAATATTGACGAAAAAGAGCCTACCATAATCAGGACATAAAGAGTCATTTCCTCGAAAATCTAGATGCATACAACGATGCTATTTTCGACAATTACCAAACAAATATCGCACTCCATGATGATATATTCAATCTCCTCGAAACAACGCATACAGACGTAATCTACCTAGACCCTCCTTATACTGGTACAATGAACAATTATTTTGGATTTTATGGACTTCTTGACTCGTATATCACATCTACGAAACAAGAGGCATTTGCGAATAATTTTATCGAGAAAAATAAATCAATAGAATTATTTGAGAAACTGTTCTCTCGTCTTGGCAACTATAAGTATTGGTTTTTGAGCTATAATAACTCCTCATATCCATCCAAAGAAGAACTCTTGTCTATAATAGGCAGATACAGCAGGGAAGTAGAAATAATAGAAAAACCTCATACCTATAAGGTAACATGAAAAGAAAAAAAGAAAAAAAATTCAGAATATTTATTTATCGCTAAAAATCCTACATTTCAGCAATAACCCTATACACTATGTCTACACAAACCTATGAGGAATATTGGAAACTGACTCTGGAATATACTGATTTCAACGATACAAAATTCCTGAAAACACTCGAAACCATAGTCAATAAAATCGATCAACTCAATCAACATGGAAACTATCAGTATCAAAGTGATGATTACCGAGAGCTCCAAGATGAGGTACTTGCTAGAGTGCCCAAGACTTCTAGTCAAGAAAATCAACTCGCATCTACACGCAAGGCAATCAATCAATGTGTAAAGCTCGGATTTATCAATCCTGAACTCAGGTCATATCATCCCAATACACAAGAATACCTCAATGCAAACTCAGATCGAAAGAGGGCTACACTGTTTTCAAAAATCGTATACTCAAATTCGAGTTTCAATAGAAGTATCACAAATCTATCAGGATCCCATCAATTGAATTTTCTCATCAATACACTCATTGAGATAGGGAAATTATCCAAAGATCAGATCACAGCATTGATGCTCGTAGATATAGATGCTATTCCAAAATGATATCTCACTAAAGAAGAGCTCGATATCTACGTAGCTAGGGCTATGGAGATCGGATTTTTGGAGAGAAAACATAATCAAATCAGCTATATACTCAATATTATCAAAAAACTCGATGATATTATATTCATGCATGATGAGCTCTATTTTACTGAAGATGCCAATAGGATATTTTGAGAAAATCTCGAAGTAACTTCTCGCAAAAGAAACCCCTATCTCCATCTATTATACAAAAATCAACTCAAGTCTGAAAGTGCATCAGTATATGATAATCAGGAGAAATGTATGGTAGAAAGACTCTCATATCCTGTACTCATAGCGAGTCATATCAAGCCATTTATCAGATCCAATGATATCGAGGCTTATGATCCAAATAACTGATTTTTACTCAGTAGGAATATAGATAGCTTATTTGATCTCGGATATATTTCTTTTAGAGAAAATGGGGAGATTATATTTATTGATACTATCTCTTCTGATGTCAAAGAGTTCATATGAACATATAGTCTCGATTCCCGATTTCTCAATTCTGAGAGACTCAGATATCTTGATTTTCATCGAACAGAGGTATTCGGGAAAAGATGTAGGATACGATAAGAAAATCTAGATTCGTAATAAAAGTTTTTTTATATATTCTTCATCTCCGCCCAATCTGCGAGTACTCGGGTATCCTCTATCGTGAACTTCGTATTTTTCTCGATCCCACTGACTCTGATCCATACAGGGATGAGTCCGACCTCGAGAGTTGCGAGATAGTCCTTGAGATCGAGGAGATCATCCTTGGTCCAGTAGGGAGGGATATCGATATAGTAGTTCGAGTTCTCTTGTACGATATGTTGTACTGGTACATCTGGTGGGGTTGATACTAGCTGAGTAGCATCATTGTTTCATTTGACCTTGGGATCTTTGACACCTGCGAACTCACGGAATTGTGATATAGAGAACGACTTGATCGCATCCTTGGTTTGAGATTTTTTACCATATCAGACACCAGGAGACACAGATATCTCATCTCGCTCAGTATCGAACTTGACCCGACCATCGACGATGATGATCCGATCCTCCTCCACCTTGCTCACATAGGCCTCATAGTCTCTGGAGAATAGTACGAGTCTGAAGTCAAAACCAGCACTCTCGACCGTTGCCATGAGCATCATACCTCACGTCTTGGTCTGGATCTTGCGGATACCAGTCACAACACCGATCACAGTAGCAAAAAATGACTCATCAGCTGGCTTCTCGATATCCATATGCTGGAGGATATCTGCTTGAGTCGGTACATAGAGTGTATAATTCTCGGATGGAGGAGAGGAGTCTGTATCGAGAGATGATGAGCCAAAAGAAGGAACTGATTCTGTACTCGTAGGTATAGATGATTCATCCGATAACTCTCATATATCTGACTCGACTATATCTACTGGAATAGCCTCTTTTTTCTTCTCAAGCCACTCATATATCTTACCGATATTTTTGGACTTGGACTTGATGAATTCATGAGTCTCATCGAGTGGATGACCTGATACTGGATAGCCGATCATCGACTTCTCTCCTCGCATCCGCTCTTCGAATGTCATCTCAACCGCAGATCTCTGTAGTTCGAAGTGGACTCCTGTATGCGTATCTGCACTGAGTCAATCAAAAAGTCACATCTGTGAGGTCTCACGCTTGGACTCGATCTCTTTGAGATATGCCGTCATCTTGGGGATACTCGCGAGGAGACTATTGCGTTCTCCGAATGCATCGAGTGCCCCAGAGTAGATGAGTGACTCGAGAGATTTTTTGTTGATGACGTCTCCTCCAGTCCGCTCGATGAGATCCTCGACATCGACAAATGGTCGATCTTTGACGCTATTGCGAATAGTTGTGATAGGTCCATCTCACAGTCACTTGATAGCACTCAGTCCAAATCGGATATGGGTACTATCGATATAGGTAAAATGTTGACGAGACTGATTGATATCTGGAGCAAGCACCTGTATGCCCCGCTCAGTCGCCTCTGTGATCTCCATACGGATACGATCGATATCTTGTTCATCCGAGACCATCAGTGCAACACTGAACTCAGTAGGATGATACGTCTTCATATAGGCGGTCTGATAGGCAATCATCGAGTAGCAGGCGGCATGAGACTTGTTGAATCCATATCCAGCAAATGGCTCGATGATCTCATCGAATATATAGATCGCAAGATCCTCCTTGTGTCATTGCTCGTGAGCTGCTCATATGAACTTATCACGCTGTTCCATGAGGAGATCGAGTTTCTTTTTACCGATGGCTCGTCTGAGGATATCAGCCTCTCCGAGTGAGAATCATGCAAAAGCCTGCACCAGCTGCATAATCTGTTCCTGATAGACAGCAATCCCGTATGTCGGCTTGAGGATAGCCTCAAGTGATGGGTGCGGATACTCGACAACCTTGCGTCCAAACTTGCGATCGATGAACTCAGGGATATAGGCAAGTGGTCCAGGACGATAGAGAGATACCATGGCGATGAGATCTTCGAAACTCGATGGCTTGAGTTCCTTGAGATATCTCCGCATCCCATCTGACTCAAACTGGAATACTCCGGTCATATCTCATTCTCCGAAGAGTGAGAGTACCTTGGGATCTTCGAAGTCTATCTGCAAGAGATCAACTCGGATATCGTGCTCTTCTTCTACGATACGGACAGCTCGATCCAAGATGGCGAGATTACGGAGTCCGAGAAAATCCATCTTGAGAAGTCCGAGAGCCTCAAGTGGATGAGCCGAGAACTGTGTCACTGTAGTAGTCGGATCCTTGGGAGGTGGTTGGAGAGGACAAAAATTGGTCATCGGTTCAGGAGCGATAATCACAGCACAAGCGTGGACTCCGAGCTGTCGGACGGTTCACTCGAGACGGATAGCTGCATCGATGACCTTGGTATAGATGCCACCATCCTCATACGATGCCTTAAATTCGCTCGATTCTTCGAGAGCCTGCTTGAGTGTGATACCAGGACGAGCAGGGATCTGCTTGGCAAATATGTTCATCTCTTCGAACGGTACACCGAGAGCTCGTCCTGCATCCTTGACCGCTGCACGAGCAGCGAGTGTGCCAAACGTACATACCTGAGTGACCCGATCAGCTCCATACTTGGTTCTTACATAGGTCAGTACCTGATCTCGTCCCTCATCAGAGAAGTCGACATCGATATCTGGCATAGAGATACGTGCTGGATTGAGGAATCGCTCGAACAGGAGTCCATAGCGGAGTGGATCGATATCTGTTATCCCTGAGAGATAGGCGAGTATAGCTCCAGCTGCAGATCCACGACCTGGTCCGACTGGTACTCCATTGGACTTACCATATCGGATAAAATCGGCTACAATACAAAAATACCCATTGAATCACATAAGTTCGACAACCGTGAGTTCGTATTCGAGACGACGGATAATATTTTTGTTATCCTGAGTCCATGAGTCGATGAGAGATATTTTTTCTTCTGAGTAATACGACTCAGCAAGTGTATACAATTCTTCTACGGATCTTTCTGATATTTTTTTATCTGATTTTACTATTGCGATCTTATGCAAGAGTATATTTTTATCGATATCTGCGAGACTGAACTGGTATCTGAAACTGAGTCCATCGATACAGAGTTTGCGAAGTAGCCACTCCTCACTTCCGAGTGTTTGATAGATGTTATTTGTAGTATTTTTGGATATGACCTCTTGCTGGTAGAATCCATAGGCAATATTCTCCTCGTCAGAGAGAGGAAATACTGGGATCTTGTATCCGCCACTATCGATATGGAGATCGATCATACTCGCTATCTTCGCTGTAGTCTCGTAGGCTCTCGGTGCATATACGAGGAGTTCCTCCATCTCTCGATCTGATCTGACTGAGTAGTCTCAGTTCATCAGAGTTGGTCGATCTGGGTCATCGAGAGCTCTCCCTGATGCCACTGATGACATCATATCTTGCACTCCAGCATCATCAGTTGTGAGATAGTAGCTATGATTGGTTCAGACGTATCCATAGTTGTGGGCTCGTGAGAGTCTGATGATCGTCTCGTTGATACTCGCTTGCATAGGTCGATCAGGATGCTCTTGTATCTCGAGATAGTATCTCTCTGAACCGAACACTCATCTATAGTACTCGATCCTCTCACGGATATAGTCATCTCACTTACCCGTGATGATATGTTGAGCGATCTCTCCATACATCGATCCTGAGAGGGCTATCGTATCTGACGCATAGGTCTCGAGGAGGTCAAAATCGATACGAGGACGACCATTGTAGTATCACTCAAGTTGGGACTTGGTAACAAGTTGGATGAGATTCTTGTAGCCATCATAGTTCATAGCAAGGAGGACGATCTCATATATCTCATTATCCTTATCACGATTGGCTCGTCATTTTTTGGAGAGTTGGAACTCTACACCGATGATCGGCTTGATATTGTTCTTGATACACGCTTCATAGAACTCATATGCTCCATACATATTGCCAGCATCGGTGATAGCGATAGCTGTCTGACCGAGGTCTCGAGCCCGCTTGGCGAGTCACTCTGGATCTCCGAGAGCCTGCTGGAATGTATAGTGAGTATGGGTATGGAGGTGGACAAAAGACATAGTCAGAGTATATGAAAAAGTAGAGAAAATACAAAAAAGAGTCAAATATTTGCATTTTATTTTTGGTAGTGCTATGATGTATGAGTATTTATTAATCTTATAGCTTTATGTCACTTTTTGACGACCTCCTCAAGCAGACCACTGGAAACAAGGTACAAGATGATCCACTCGCTACAGCGACTACGACGAGTACTGACTCCATCATCATCACGGATGCAACACCGATGATCACAGCAGTAGAAGATCGCGAACCAGTACCACCAGTTGCTATCATACAGCCATCTGCGAACTCGCAAACTATGGATGACTCGAGCTCGATCATCATGTCAGTAGACGAGACTCCCTCATCTCCTATGATGAGTGATACGATATCTCCAGTTGAGACTCCTATGAGCGAGATACCTGAGAATATTGGATTATTTGATATGACGTCTTCTCCGGAGGTCATTGTCGAGCAAGTGGACTATATGGTAGATGAAGGAGCTCCCATAGTATTTGCGAGTACAGAAGAGCTCCTTGCCAAAGAAATCGCTGATATCGATGCGTTCCTCGCAAGTCTCGCAACTGCAGATGCTGCCAAGCTCGATCAAGAGGCTGAGTACAAGTCACAAAAGGAGCACTTCGCAGAACTCGAGGCTGCTGCAGATACTGATCACAAAAAAATCCTCGAAGAAAAAGCACATGCCGAGAAAATGAAATCATATCTCGAACATGAATCATCAGTAGAAAAGCCTGAAGAAGTCGTCACAGCAAAGGTCTCTAAAAAAACTCAACCAGTTAAAGAGACTGAGGCAGCAAATGAAGAAATATTTGATCTCGCTGCATAAAAAAATCTCCGTCATATGACGGAGATTTTTTAATGAAAGAACCTGATACGATCAGAGCTCGGATGAGTTCTGAGTTTTTCGAGAGTCTTGGCTTCGATCTGACGGACACGCTCACGAGTGACTCCGAACTCTCGACCTACCTCTTCGAGCGTATGCATATCGCCACCATCGAGACCGAACCGCATGACGACGATCTTTTTCTCACGTGGCGTGAGAAAATCGAGCATCTCATAGAGATTTTCTTTGAGAATAGCGAGATTGGTCGCCTTCTCTGGAGTGAGATACTTGTCATCTTCGACGAAGTCGCCGAGAGTCGTATCTTCTTCGCCTCCAACAGGGGAGTCGAGTGAGAGGATATCTTGCGATATTCGCATGATCTGACGAACCTTGCGGACATCCATATCGAGCTCGAGTGCGAGCTCCTCCATGAGTGGCTCACGAGCGAGTTCTTGAGTGAGACGACGATAGGTATGGTTGAATTTGTTAATTGTCTCAACCATATGGACTGGTACTCGGATAGTACGAGCCTGATCAGCGATGGCACGAGTGACACCCTGACGGATCCACCATGTGGCATAGGTCGAGAACTTGAATCCTCGATCAGGATCAAACTTGTCTACCGCTCGAAAGAGTCCAACATTGCCCTCTTGTACGAGATCGAGGAGTCAGAGTCCTCGTCCCATATATTTCTTGGCAATCGAGACAACGAGACGGAGATTGGCCTCAGCGAGACGCTTGCGAGCCTCCTGATCTCACTGTTGGATGAGATGTCCGAGTCTGACCTCTTCCTCAGCAGGGATGAGAGAAAATCTCCCAATCTCATTGAGATACATACGGATTGAGTCATCAGATATCTCTGAAAGATCGATTTCATCTTTTTTCTTACCTGCATCCTTGAATACATCTTCCTGATCGAGTGAGTCTACAAGTTCGATCTTGAGTCGAGCGAGACGAGAGAATACTTCATCCATGATCTCGATATCATCGCCAGGGGGGAGTGCAGATATGACCTCATCATAGACGAGTTTTCATTCGGCTTTTCATTTTTTGATGAGGAGTTGGAGGTCTGAAGAGAGTCCATCGAGGAACTCTTGAGGGACCGTGACATCGATGAATTTTTTGAGAGTTTTTTGACGACGCTTATCGGTAAAAAAATCTTTTGGGGACTTATATGAATCTTTTTTTTTGCCATTACCATCCTCGTTCTCATCTCCATCAGTATCGTCATCATCTTCATCGAGCTCATCCTCGAAGTCATCATCAAAATCTCGAACCACTACCTCATCGAATCAATCATCATCTTCTCCATCATTGGAGATATCATGTTTTGCAGTATAAGCAGGTTTTTCTTCAGGAGTTTTTTTGAGGGGAAGTGGCTTGGTAGGCTCGAGTGAGGTCAGATCATCGAGATCAACAAGAGAGAGATCGATGAGGGAAAGATCGATCTCTTGGATCTGAGAGTCATCATGATTGGATTTTCTGGCTTTGGTCATGGTGAGATGGTTAGTATACTATCGTCGGAGTCAGAGTTTTTTTTCTTTTTGTGAAAGCTCAGTATGGATCTGGAGATACTCAGAACTATTGGGATCTATATCCGTGAGTTTTACTTTTTTCTCTTGAGCAAAAAGGATACCATGCAGTCAACGCAAGAGATCCCGAAATGCTCGTTCGATGAGTTCAGGATTGGCATCAGTATGATCTGATTCGAGATGGAGATCGATGATACGCAAGAGCTCGATATCATCACTTCCAAGTGTAGAGAGGAGTGTACGAGAGAGGAGTGCGGTATCAGATCCAATAGTCAAATCGCCTACAGTATACAGAAAATTGCTAGAAAACAAGTCCAAAAACTGATACCGGTAGATATATCCAGCAATACTATCAGCGAGTGATGGAGCGTATTTGCTTGGTCATCATTCTTTGAGAGATTCTTCTTGTTGTTTGGAGACGAGGGCACGCTCTTTTCGAGATACTTCGAGTTTTATTTTTTTGTACTCAGTATAGAGGATATCTCTGTGGACTCCGAGTTTTTGAGAGATCTGTTGGATATAGAGATCGACCTCGATCTGAGAGTTGATACGAGCGATAACTTCGAGACACTTCTCGATGAGACGCTTGCGACCAATGAGTGTCGATATATCGAACTCACGTCATCACTCATTGAGATACATCTCTATCACGGAGAGTGAGGTAGATCTCAGCGAGAGAAAATCCCCACCACTCTTGAGATATTCATCAGGATCTTTGCCGTTTGGAATATGGATGATGCGGATTTCGATATCTTCATTGAGGAGATTTTCGATAGAAGAAAATGTTGCCTTGATACCAGCATTGTCTGAATCCAGAGCCAAATACACAACTCAAGCAAATCTCCGCAATAAGCGAATATGCTCTTTAGTCAGAGCAGTTCCACTGATTCCGACACTATTATCGATGCCCGCCTGATGGAGTGCGATCGTATCCATCTGTCACTCTACGATGAATACCTCTCCACTTTTGGAGATAGATTGTTTAGCGAGATGGAGTCAATAGAGGATAGAGCTCTTATCAAATATCTGTGAAGCAGGGGAGTTGAGATATTTGGGGAGTGCATCCGTGAGGACTCGTGCTGTGAAGGCGACAGTATGTCACATCGTATTGGCAATCGGGAATGTGATACGACCATAGAACTTGTCACGAGACTCAGATACAAAGAGTCATGAATTGATGATGAATTCAGTATCGAATCATGCGTTCTTGAGCGTGAAGAGGAGATCACGCGGAGAACCAGAGTATCCAAGCTGGAACTTGCGAATTGTCTCGATCGATATCTTGCGATCAGTGAGGTAGGCGAGGACTGTGGCATTTTCTGGGAGGAACAATGCTTGATGATACCGCTCGGTTGCGAGCTTGTAGAGCTTGTAGAGATCCTTACCACGTTCGGATTGTTCGACAGAGAACTGTGTCTGCATCTCGATACCTGCCTCTTTGGCGAGGATCTGGATAGCCTCACGGAAGTCGATCTTCTCGATTTCCATGAGGAAGTTGATCGGTCATCCTCACTTGCCACAAGAGAAACAGTGGGCAATATTTTTAGCTGGAGATATAACGAATGATGGAGATTTTTCTTGATGAAACGGACAGAGTCATTTGTAGTTGACTCCTGATTTTTTGGTAGATACGTATCTGTTGACGATATCGAGTATCTGGATGCGAGATTCGATATCTTGAGCGATGGCCATGGTGTATATATTTTTTAGGATGCTATCTTCTTACTTTTTGATGACGAATTCTATATTATCGATATTTCCTGATACCGATCGATTCCAAAAAGGATACGACGTGACAGTAACTTCTTTGACGTGTCCAGTATTGATGAGTTTGGAGATAGCATCACTTTTACTAAGTCATGAGATAGCGACTTTGAGATAGCGAGTGAGCTGATTTTTTGGATCTTCGAAATCATGGGTGATACTCGTATTCATTTCCATAGTCGCTTTGATCGAACTATCATCTACCGCTCGATTTATCAGAGATGTCACAGAGAGTGTTTCAGGATATACGGCTACCTCACGATCTGTCCCTGAGAGGAGACTCCCACGGAATATGTCAGTAAGATAGTTGATCGTCGAGCGACGATCATAGACAAGAGCACTAACAGAGAGTGTTCATCGCATCTCGATTTCTTCAGCGAATTCGCCATATTTTTGTCAGGATATGATCTCATAGGTTTCTCCAGTGAACGATACTCACTCCCCACTGAAGAGAGCATAGTCATCTCCTGATGATTCTTTTTTGCTATCGAGATTTTTCTGGAGATTGTTGCGAGCAACTCGACGGACCTGTTCCTTGAGGAGTCCTGTGAATTTTTTGACCTCATCCTCACTCACGATATGGATACGAGGAGCCTCTCATCCAGCAAAATTTGTTTTGGATTTTGCGTATATCTTGTCACGGTTGAACTTGAGTCATGGGATCGTCAGGTCGAGTCCGAGAGCGATATTGCCACGTCCTCAGATCGTATTGCCAGACTCATCTCGTATATCAGCGACGATCTCGAGATCGATCACACCCATCTCAGTGATACCGTTGAGAGATCTGGCTGGTAGGATATTGGCCCAGTTGACCGATCGAAATACTATACCATCGAGTGTGACGAACCGTGTCTGTGGCTTGAGAGCCTGAGCTGTATTGGTCTCATTGTAGACTGTCACGATTCATCGAGCATTGGCAGTCGAGTTTGGATCTACTGTTTCGAGTTGGAACTTCATCGTATGAGTAGTCGGCATATCTATACGACGCAGTCCGAGAGTATTGCGAGTAGTGAGGAGTGATCCGCTTGATTGTGAGTAGACTATATTGGCTGATATAGGTCGGATAGAGATCTGTGGAGTGATCGTGATGATCGTCTTGGATACTGCAAAATGAAAAATAAACAACAGCAGTGTCAACGACATAATCAATCATACGACAATGAGGATAAAATGAGACCCATTTTTCTTCATATGGATGATTTTCTTCTTGGCATCAGTTTTTTCAAAAATCAAAAACCAGATATACTGTACTCAT
>JAYSSB010000082.1:0-4467 GCA_043720755.1 Candidatus Altimarinota bacterium
CTCGCTCACTTTGCCTCTCCTATTACAGGACAGTACAAGGGACGACAAGTAATCACTATCAAGACAAGTCGTGGCAAAACTCCTACAAAAATTCGAGCATAATTTTTTCTTATTTTTATAGTGCAGCGTGTCCGAGTAGTACCATAGAGTGATATGTATTCACCTTAACATCATTGCATCCATATCCCTAATTGATACTCCTTATGATATCCCGTCGTCAAACACGTGAATACCTCTTGCAGACACTCTATGCACGAGTCAATATTTCACCATTCGATCGGGATATTTTTTATGGGGCGTATTTTCTCTGAGATCACTCACTCTCGCTCGATATGGTCTATCTCGAAGGCATGGAGAAGTTGCTCGTAGAGCACGAATGAGCCCTCATCGGACTCATATCACTTATAGCTCCCCGGTTCGACCTCGAGACGATCCCAACGATGCATATCCTCATCCTCATGATATCACTCACAGAGATGGTCTACTGGACTGGAGAGGCTATCCCACCACCTGTATCTGTCAACGAGGCTATCGAGCTTACCAAGCGGTTTTCTGATGACTCTGGTAAGATGTTCATCAACGGAGCACTTGCTACATTCCTCAAAGAAAAAGAAGCAATAAGCCTCAAGGCAGTAGATGGGACATTCCGAGTATTCAAAACTGGAGTATAGTGCTCACAAAATCTCTCATGTAAGTGGGAGATTTTTTGTTGGTAAAATACGAGGAAATACATAGAATATAAAAAATAATCTGATATATCCGATATGGCTCTCTCTCCTCAAAAACTCATCGAAAAATATCAAAAAAACCAGGACTTTTATAGAGGAAAAGAAATCGGCGATGGAACTCAGTGATTCTCGAGAGATATCCTCGAGAGTGATATATTCTCGTTGTCTCCTGGGAACACGAAAGTATCTAATACCTATAGATACGAGGCAACGAGAGGAGATGATGGTGACCGTGGAGATGACTTTATCCTCAATATCGATGGTATCATTGTACCTGTAGAGGTCGAGATGTATGGGAATCTGAGGAAATGAGAGTGGCAAATAGAGAAGTATATGAAGCGAAAAAACTCGCTCTATGGTATCCTCACAGATGGCTGGACATGGAGATTTTATACTCGTGGATATGATGGAGAATATACTACAATTACACTTGATGAGCTCGCAACTGATGAGTGAAAACGCAAAAAAGATAAGCTCTTCGAGAAAAAAGACTACTATCTTGCCTCATTTACCTCACTCTCGACGCTCGTCTCACAGAGTGAATTCATCGTTGAGGATTTCCATGCGGATCTCATACGGCTCGCTGAGGATGTACTCTCAGATTTTGATATGGCTGGAGCATTTGGCTCTGGATATGATGATGGTATGCGGATCAAGTGAGTCTATAGCTTCATCATACAGTTCATCCTCCTCAAGATCATACAAGACAAGAAAAATATCGACCTCCTCGGTGTCGACGAGCTCGTTGATCTCCTTGAGCGAGAAGAGTGGAACAAGCTCACACAGCATATATTTCGCAAGCTCGGATTCCTCGCCAAGTTCTACACCAGCTACAAAAATGAACAAGAAACTATACTCGAGAAAATCAGAACTAAATATAGCGAAGAGGGGATTTATGAGTGAGAGCTCATGGCTCTACGTCCTTTTCTCGATCTCTATGTATTCATCATCAGATACAACTTCAAGACGGTCAAACAAGATATATTCGGTACGGTCTATGAGAACTACCTGAAGGAGCGATATAGAGAAGATGATAGCAAAAAATGACAAGTATTCACACCACCAGATATCGTCGAGTATATGCTCGAAGAGGTGGGATATACAGAAAAGTATATCCAGACTACTATAGAGTCCTATGGAGTGAGTGCTATCCGCTCTATACTCGCAGAGTGGGCTCCTATCGGTAAGAGTGAGTATAGTCCTGAGGAGATAGAGAAGCAGTATTTCAACATACCAGGACTCTCGATCATCGATCCTGCGTGTGGGTCGGGGACATTTCTCTACAAGGCTGCGAGCCGTATCGTCAATGCGATCAACCAGATCGATCTCACCTCTCGTGAGAAGTGACTCCTCGCCGAGGCTCTCATCATCAACAATATTGTCGGGTTCGATATCGAGGCTTTCCCTCTCTATCTCGCCGAGATGAATATCCTCATGACCCTCCTCTATCACAATATCGACTCTCAGGGTAATATCACCAATCAGATCAATCGACAGATCCGTATATTCTCAACAACTGATACTATCGCTGAGTTTGCGGGCAGTGGTGAGACGATCGTGGATACGACGATCCGAGCGTTCCGTGGAGATACCAGGGCCAATACTATCCTATCCAAGCGAGATGAAGAGGAGATCCTCCGTATCTATCTCGATATCCGTGATATCGATCCAGATGCTATGCGAGTGAGTATCCGCAAGGCATATATCCGAGAGTTCATCGCATCGAGATATCAGGGTGAGATCATGAGGATCTATGACAAGAGTCCTACTCTAGAAGAGTTCGAGAAGAGGATATCGATAGAGCGTATCGCCGAGACGACAGAGGAAGAGCATACGAGGAAGAGCATCCTCGCAGAACTCAAATCCAAGAAAACAGACCTCAAAAATCTCGATCTCAAAATCGATGAGATCATACTCAGACATGAGACCAAGCGTGTGAAGTTCGACTTCGTGGTGGGGAATCCGCCCTATGTGAAGTGAGATGCAAAATATGATAATGCAAATTTATTTGGTATAAATATCAATGATCCAAAATATTCTAAAATTGATTTAGGTGATGGCGATAGTATTACGATGGCTAACTCTCAACTAAATATTTATGCTTACTTTTTCTATCTTTGATTTTTTCTGCTAAATCAGCAATGAAAAATTTGTTTTATTGTACCCAGGAGTATCTTATTGCAGGCAAGTTTTCATAAATTGAGACAATTCTTAAAGTATAATACTCTTATAGAGAAAATATATGATTTTTGATTAGGGAGCTTATTTTATAACAGATGACTTAATCAAAGTCTACTAATAGCCACAGATTCATGTATTCTAAAGATTAGAAAATGATTTGATGAAAATGCCATAACTCAAATAGCTCAGTTTAATGGATGTAAATCGAATATTATATTACAAGATTTTTTTACTCAAAATACCATTACCAGTAGACCCTATAATACTTTATTCTCCAAGAGCAATAAATGATATTTGATGTGAAAATATTTCTGATATCTTAAGGAATCTACTAAAAACGATTTCCATATGTCTATCTATCCAAGAGTTGAAATTGGATGAAAACAAAATAAGCGTAATTTTGATGGAAAGGGGCATATTGTGTTTCAACAATTAGGTTATGTGTCACAAAAAGAAAATTTAGTACAAGAATTTTATGATTACGATAATTTATGAGCCTTACAAGATCGACCAACTTGTAAAATAATTGCAAATAAAAAATATCGACTTACTTGGAGTAGTGTTTCGGGCAGACAAAAAAGACATATATTCACTTTTACAGATTATAAGCATATCCATAATTGGAATGCTTTCACATCTATTGGAATAGATAAGGAAGAAAATCTACCAGATTTAATATATTTATTTGGATTATTGAACTCTGAAGCTATTTTTAGACAATTGCAGGATGATTTTTGATGAATATGTAATATGACAAATCTACAACTACTTGTCATACCGGATATAAACTCTCCTGCTCAAGAATCACTCAAACAATCTCTCATCACCAATAGTGAGGCGATCATCTCCCTCGCGAAGTTGCTCTCTAGGATGAGGATCTATCGTGATCTCTATGAGACGAGGATCGATGGACTCGATGAAGTAGTCGGAGAGCTCAGATGAGAGTACTCGTATATGCGGGATCAGCCCCCTCCTGTTATAGATATGAGTACTCTGCTGTCCAAGGATATACTCAAACTCCTCAGATCATCGAGTCCTCAGATGAGGGTACTTGAAGATGAGCGAGATAGGATCGTGGAGGAGATGTATCGGGTTTAGGTTTTTTATTTAATAAAAAGTAATTATATGAAAAAGATGCCACCAAAATTCATATGAGAAAATGAAAATTGGGATAAAAAATCGCTCAAATTTTTTGGGCAGAATCCCGAATGGAATGACTTCATAGAAGATGTAGTATGATTTGCGAATAATCGTGGGGGAAGTATCTATTTCTGAATTGAGGATGATGCTGATTTACCTAGTGCAGAACAGCAAATTACGGATATATGGATGGATACATGGTCTCAAAAAATTCGCAAGAAAGTTGCTGGAAATACGGAAAATGTGAATCCTATAGTATGCACAAGAGAAATGGCGGAAAATGGATGACAATACCTCAAGATCACTATACATCCAACCACTAGTACTATAGCATGTACGAGTAAATGAGTATATACTATACGATTTGAAGATGAAACAAAAAGATTAAAACCAACTGAGATGCAACATATTCTCAGTG
>JAYSSB010000083.1:0-13172 GCA_043720755.1 Candidatus Altimarinota bacterium
TTTCACCCTATGTGACACAAAGTTAGTCCACTCGCATTCCGTATCGGATATATCAAAACTTGGAGATCCAATGGATACTATGACCGTAAATCATACGGAAAAAATGTCTCTCAAGATGTTGCTATCCGTTCTACCGCAATGAAACATTTCAAGAATCTTCCAATAGGAAATCTCTTCATCAATCATTCAGGAAACAACGAAGTATCTATCACTGTATATACTTCTCGTACGGCTCTCATCCTCGGGAACAATGATGAAAACATCAATGCTCTCAGGGTTAATCTCGAGAAAAACTTCTCTGATTACAAGTTCACACTTGATGTGAAAGAAGTCAAAAAACCAGAACTCTCAGCTCCAATCGTTGCTGATTCTATTGCTCGACAACTTGAGAAGAAGATGCCATACCGTCGAGTCATCAAAAACGCTATTGCAAAAACTCTCGAAAAGGGTGGACTCGGAATCAAGGTAAAACTTGGTGGTCGTCTCAATGGAGCAGAGATCGCTCGTCGTGAGACATTCAAGGATGGATCTATCCCTTCTCAGACTATCCGAGCTGACGTCGACTTCGCCTATGAGCGAGCAGAGACTCCATCAGGAACTCTCGGACTCAAGGTTTGGATATACAAGGGCGATGTCTTCAAAAAATAAAACTTGCATTTCTAAAATTTTCTTTATAATTCTAACGATTTTCCCATGTTACAACCGAGTCGAACAAAATATCGTAAAGCTCATCGTGGTGTCATCAAGGGTCTTGCCACTCGTGGTTCAGACATCAACTTCGGTGACTATGCTCTCAAAACAACTGAGTCTGGATACCTCACTTCTCGTCAGATCGAGAGTGCTCGTAAGACTATAGTTCGATACCTCAAAAAGGGTGGACAACTCTGGATCCGAGTATTTCCAGATAAGCCATACACGACACATGCAGCTGAGGCTCCGATGGGATGAGGAAAAGGAAGCGTTGAAATGTATCGAGCTCCTGTAAAACCTGGACGTATTATCTTCGAAATGGGAGATATTGCTCCAGAAGTTGCAAGAGAGGCTTTTGAGCGAGCTGCATACAAGCTCCCTCTCAAGACAAAAATCGTACTTTCTCGAAATGACTTCTAAAAGAGAGAGGGCCTGAGCATCTCATGCTTACCTCACTCATAATATATTAAAAAACCACCTATGGCACCAAAGAAAACAACATCAAAAAAAACTCCTGAGTCAACAGAACTCAAGAGTATCTCTGATCTCAAGTCACTTGATAGAACAGAACTCTCTCAAGAACTCGAGTCAGCTCGACGTGAGCTCTATATTCTCACGATGAAAAAAAATCTCGGAGAACTCAAACAGTCACATGTCCTCAAATGACAACGTCGCTATATTGCTCAGATTTCTACTTTTCTCACGAGCTCTCTCTAATTCTATTATCCACTGCTATTATGCGTACAAAAACAGGAATCGTTACCAGTACTAAGATGCAAAAAACTATCGTTGTTTCAGTAGAAACATCGAAGACACATCCAAAATACAAGAAACGCTATACATCAACATCAAAATTCTATGCTCATGATGAGAATAGTCTTGCAAAACTCGGAGATACAGTCACTGTATCTGAGACAAGACCTCTCTCAGCACTCAAACGCTGGATGCTCGTTGAAGACTCAATTGTATCTGCTCATACTACAGAGTAATCGGATATATCCCTTCATATAGGTTGCCTATATAGCTCTATTATCTTAAAAATCCAAATTATATGATCCAGACAGAAACAAGACTCGCCATCGTCGATAATACAGGAGCCAAAGAAGCTCTCTGTATCAAAGTCCTCGGAGGATCAAAACGACGATATGCAAGTGTCGGTGATATCATCGTCATCTCTGTAAAACGAGCCCTCCCAACTGGAAATGTCAAAAAGAAATCTGTATGCAAGGCTGTCGTCGTACGTGTTGCCAAAGAAATCCGCCGTCCAGATGAATCATACGTCAGATCTGATGACAATGCCTGTGTCATCATCGATGATAAAGGTGAGCCAAAGGGAACTCGTATATTTGGCCCAGTATTTCGTGAGCTCAAGGCTCGAGGATACCAAAAGATTATCTCTCTTGCTCCAGAAGTAGTGTAATACACCAACAACTATCAACTATTAAACTTCATTGTTATGAAAATCCACACAGATGACCAAGTCATCGTCATCGCCGGAAAAGATAAAGGCAAAACTGCAAAAGTCACTCGAGCATTCCCAACAGCGAAAAAAGTCCTCCTCGAAGGAATCAATATGGTAACTCGTCATATGAAACGCCAAGGATCTACTCCTGGACAAAAAGTTGTATTCGAAAAACCAATCGATGTCTCCAATGTGATGCTCATCGATCCAAAGACGAACAAGCCAACTCGTGTTGGATACAAGATCGAAAATGGTAAAAAAGTACGAATCGCTAAGAAATCAGGTACTGTCCTCTAATTCTCTTTCTACACTAATACTCTGCGTAGTTTCCTATCCAAAGTGCCAAATAGACTAACCTTCCCTCCAATGACTTTCAAAGAACAATACAACAAAAAAATCCTCGTCGAACTCGCTAAAGAGCTCGGTATCAAAAATCCTATGCAAGTTCCTCATATCGAGAAAATCGTTCTCAATATGGGTATCGGTACTTATGTAGCATCTGGAAACAAGGACTTCTCAAGTCTCAAAAATGACTTCGCTCTCATCGCTGGACAGCTCCCTCGTATCAATCATGCTCGCAAGGCGGTATCCAACTTCAAACTTCGTGAAGGTATGCCAGTTGGTATGATGGTAACACTCCGAGGACAGCGTATGTATGACTTTCTCGAGAAGCTTATTTCTATTGTCCTCCCTCGTGTTCGTGATTTCCGTGGTATATCAGCTCGTTCATTTGACCAGGAAGGGAACTATCACTTCGGTATCAAGGAACATACTATATTCCCAGAAGTTCCTCAGCTCGATGTAGTAAAATCCCACGGTATGCAAGTAACTCTCAAGATTCGTACAGCATCAAAAGATCACTCCAAGGCACTCCTCGACAAGCTCGGATTCCCATTCTCCAAATAATTTACTCTCCAAAATTTTCGAAAATTCAAAATTCGTAATTCGTAATCCTCCTCTCTATGGCTCGAACAGCAATCGTACACAAGTGTCAAGAAGCTCAGAAAAAAGCAGAGCGTTCCAGACAACTCGGTAAGAAACCAGAATTCTCTACACGTCTCTATCATCGATGTTCTAATTGCGGAAGATCACAAGGTTATATCGGAAGATTCAATCTCTGTCGTATCTGTATCCGTGAACGAGCTAATGCCTGAGAACTCATGGGTGTTCGCAAGTCAAGCTGGTAAAAAGAAATCAACTATAGTCAACCATATGATTTCCCTAGAAATCTAAAAACTGTAAAATTCTCAATCTAAAATCTAATTCTCCAATTATATGACTCACGATCCAATAGCAGATCTCCTCACTCGTATCCGAAATGGATATATGGCTCGCCTCCATGAGGTAGCTGTTCCTTTTTCTAATATGAAAGCAGAAATCCTGCGAATCTGTAAAAAGAATGGATATATTGTAGACTTTGTTATCTCCGATGACAAGAGAACATTCATCGTAGAACTTCAGGATGTTCGCAAGTCCAAATATATTCCTTCGTTTCGACGTATCTCAACTCCAGGTCAGCGTATCTACATCAAGAGTGGAGATATCCGAAAATCAAGAAACGGAGTTGGTATATTCATCCTCTCAACTCCAAAAGGAGTCATCACTGGATACGAGGCTCATGCTCTCGGAGTCGGTGGCGAGCTCCTCTGCGAAATCTATTAATTTTTTCTAGAACTGAGTGTCTCTCTCATCAAGAGTGAGCTCCAGACTCTAGGATCTACAAACTAAACTCTCAATATTATGTCACGAATCGGAAAACAACCTATTACTCTCCCATCAGGAGTGAGCGTCGAGATCTCTCTAGAGCTCGTCACGATCAAGGGTTCTAAGGGAACACTTGATTTCAATATCCTCGAAGGAGTCAAGGTATCACAAGATGCAGGTGTCGTCACAGTATCTATCTCAGATATTGAGAACAAACAACAGAAAGCATTTTGGGGTCTCACTCGTGCTATGATACAGAATATGGTTATAGGAGTTTCAGAAGGATACTCAAAATCTCTCGAAATCATCGGAGTTGGATACAAATTCGATATCAAGAGTCCTACAAAGATGGAACTTGCTCTTGGTTTTTCTCATAAGGTATCCGTCGACGCTCCCGCTGGAGTGACTATCACTGCAGATGCTACAGAAAAAAATCGAATCATCATCAAGTCTCACGACAAGCAACTCCTCGGATACTTCGCTGCGTATGTCCGCTCTCTCAAGAAACCAGAACCATACAAAGGAAAGGGTATCAGATATGTTGGAGAATATGTCCGTCGCAAGGCTGGAAAGACTGCTGGTAAATAATATCCGAAATCATTCATTATACACTGTTAATTCCCTATTATGTTAAAAAAAGTCAAAAATCGTATCGCTCGTGCAACACGAGTTCGAGCTCGTATCACTGGTACAGCTACCAAGCCTCGACTCTCAGTCGTACGTAGCAATATGTATATCACAGCTCAGGTAATCGATGATATCACAGGTACGACACTCTGTGCAGCAAGCGATATCAAGGCTACATCAGGTACCAAGACTGAGCGAGCTACAATAGTAGGGTCAGCTATAGCCAAAGCGATGCTCGCTAAGGGTATCCAAACTTGTATATTCGATCGAGGAGGATCACTCTATCATGGTCGGGTCAAGGCACTCGCTGAAGCAGCTCGATCTGCAGGAGTTCAGTTTTAATATTTCTTTCTTATATTTTTCCCTATGTCAGATACTCAATCTACTCCAGAAACAGAAGTACAAACAGAAGTTATAGATACTCCTGTATCTACTCCAGATACTTCTTCTGAGGCTCCAAAAACCGATCGTACAGCACAACGTCCCAATGACCGAAAGGGAGGTGGTCGCCGTGATGGTGGACGTGGAGGTATACGTGAGGAGGCAAAAGAATTTAAAGAAGAGATGCTCGAGATTGCTCGTGTTACCCGCGTAACAGCTGGTGGACGACAGCTCAGATTCCGTGCATCGATCGTCATCGGTGATGGCAAGGGTCGTGTTGGTCTCGGCATCGGTAAGTCTGGAGAAGTCCAGGGTGCGATCGAGAAAGCAATCCGTGATGCAAAAAAGAACCTCGTAACATTCAATATCGTGAATGGTACTATTGCTCATGACGTCTCTATCAACTTCAAGGCAAGTTCACTATTTCTCCATCCTTCTCATCCAGGTACTGGTATCATCGCTGGTGGTGCTGTCCGCAAAATATGCTCGGTCTCAGGACTCAGAGATATCATCGCTAAACAGCATGGTGGATCCAACCCTATTACCAATGCTCGAGTGGCTATGAAGGCATTCTCCGCTCTCAAGCCAGCATCCCAGATCCGCTCATTTGCCAAGGCTCCAGCTACAGAGCCAGCAGCTACTCCAGCAGTAGAGGTAAAAAAAGCACCAGCGAAAGCACCAGCAGCGAAGAAAACAGCAGCTCCAAAGGCAGCTAAATAATCCAAAAATCTAAACTCTCAATAGTATGTCAACTCTCTCAACTCTCAGTCCATCCCCAGGATCTCAAACTCGCAAAACTCGTCTCGCCAGAGGTCGAGGGAGCTGAGTCGGTGGTACATGTGGTCGCGGTATGAACGGTCAAAACTCTCGTACTGGTACGGGTAAACGCTACCCTACATTCGAGGGAGGACAGACTCCACTCTTCCGTCGTACTCCGAAGAAACGAGGATTCACGGCCTACAAGCCAGAGGAGTTCGTAGTAGTCAATCTCGATCAGATCGAGGCACTCGCACTCGATGGTGTCACGACAGTAGACTACGCAGTACTCTACGAGCGTCGTATCATCCGAGAAAAGGGGAAGTTCCTCAAGGTACTCGGTCGTGGCGAGATCAAATCTGCTATGACGATCACTGCTGATGCGGTGTCTGCAGGTGCTCGTGCTGCTATCGAGCGAGCAGGAGGTACAGTCACTGTCGCTGAGGCTCCAGCTGCTGAGTAATCATATACAATCAAACAATATCTCTCACGAAAGTGGGGGATTTTTTGTGTTTGGTAAAGTGAGAGAAATATATAGAATGTGGTGCAAATAACTCTCACTCCATATGCCTGCACACAACGACTTCGATCTCGAAAAATGGAAAGAAATAGACCTCAATATGGATAGTCTCTGGGTCATTGGTGAGCGAGCCAAGTGAGGAAAGAGGTCTAATTTCTATCACGGCAACTTCATCCCGCAGATTCCCAACCACTTCATCCAGAGATATACCAAAAAATGAGGCTGGGTCTATGATCCATTCCTCGGGAGTGCGACGACCGCTATCGAGTGCGAAGAGCTCGGACGCAATATCATCGGGATAGATATCCAACCGTCTCTCATCGAAAGGGCCAAAGAGCTCGTCCCATCAGATCAGATCCACACGCACTTCGGAGTGGGAGATAGCTCATCGGAAGAGACACTTGCAGATATAAAAAAGATACTCAAGCATCGAGATATCGATGGTGTAGATCTCGCCATATTACATCCTCCATATTTTGATATCATCAGATTCAGTGAAAAGGAACAAGATCTCTCGAATACCAAGAGTGTCCCACATTTTCTGGAATCCTTCGGAAAAGTGATAGATAATACTCACAAGATCCTCAAGAAGAAGTGATATATGGTTATCGTGATCGGTGATGCCTACAAGAATAGTGAGTGGGTTCCACTTGGGTTTATGTGTATGGTATGGTTAAGGAAACAGTATAACTTCTAATAAATTCAAAATATGTCCGATATAACTTATTCAGATGCTATAGAACAAGTAATGATCCATAATGGATTCTACGCTCCACTCAAAACTATTTACCAAGAAATATGGAAATATAAAGATAGATCTCAAATTATAGGCAAGACTCCAAATATGACTATACAGGAGCGAGTACAGAGAGATCCAAGATTCACAAAAATAGGACTATGAGTCTATGCACTTACTGCTCATTTGAAAAATCTTCCAACAGAAATAGAGGCAAAAACAGTAGTAGAAAAAACACTCCGAATGCATACACATGTTCAGGGAATGCTCATTGAGATTGGGAATATGGAATGATATGATACATATACGCCAGATAGAAATGGAATATTTATCAATAGAGAACTCTGAAAAATTGCAACATTGGCAACAATTCCAAGATTTACTTACGACAACATTATTGATGATTCTATTCGTTTTGTGGATGTTATCTGGTTCAATTCAAGATGATTCCCAGAAAAGCTATTTGAGGTGGAAAATAGTACTGATTTTCGAGCTGGTTTTATCAAGTTCAATGAAATCCAAGATTTTCGTAGTTCCTTTCATTTTGTAGCTCCTGAGGATCGGAAAATAAAATTTGAAACGGAAAAATCAAAGGTGGCATTTTCGAATATCAAGGATCGATGTGGATTTTTGAATTATGATTTCATTGATAATTGGTACAAGAATAGAGTGGAAGGGAAAAAATATAGTGACTTTGCATAGTACAAAATATTTAGGTGAAAATGATACTTATAATCTGTGGATTTCATGAAATATTCATGTACTATAGGCATGCTTAATCGCATCCTAATCATGAAAACTCATGAACTATATCGGCTCAAAACTTTCCCTGCTCGATTTTCTCTACACTTCTATCACTTCGGTGGTGGGAGATCAGAAATATATGTTTTCAGATCTTTTTGCTGGTACAGGACAAGTGTGAAGATATTGGAAGGAGCGAGGACATCAGGTGTGGGCAAACGACCTCCAGTACTATAGCTACGCACTCAACCGGCACTACATCGGCAATCATCATGACCTCTACTTTGTAGGGCTCACGAGTGAGATCCCAGATCTCCTCGTCGCATCAGTGAACGAGACCAAGGAGATCGTACTCGCATATCTGAGTGGACTGGAACTCACGAGTGGATTCATCTACGAGCACTATTGTTCTGGTGGGACGAGTGGAGGTGTACACGAGCGACAATATTTCTCTGATGAGAATGGCAAACGGTGCGACACGATCCGTACTCAGATAGAACGATGGAAAGATGAAGGGAAGATTACTGAGGATGAGTATTTTTTCCTCCTGGCATCTCTCCTCGAGGCTATCGACAAGGTAGCGAATACCGCATCGGTGTATGGGGCATTCCTAAAAAAGCTCAAAAAATCAGCCGAGAAGCCTCTCGAACTCAAACCAGCGAAGTATCATCTCAACGATCATGATCATATCGTGACGAATAGTGATGTCGGACTCCTCGTGTCAGGGAGCAAGCACGATGTCGTCTACCTCGATCCGCCATACAATCATAGACAATATAGTGGGAACTATCATATCCTCGAGACGATCGCGAGATATGACTCACCTGAGATCCACGGCAAGACGGGGATGCGAGACTGTAGTGAACAAAAATCAGCATATTGCAGTAGAAGCAATGTCAAAAAGGCATATAGTGAACTTATCGACAATATCGATGCGAAGTATATATTCCTCTCATACAATGATGAATGACTGATGAGTCTCGATGATATCCGCGAGATCATGAGTCATCGTGGCAAGTATGGAGTATTCGAACGAGAGTATACGAGGTTCAAAGCAGATAAAACAGAATCTCGCAATCACAAAAAAGATAGTGTGATCGAGTATCTGCACTATGTGGAGGTAGTATAGGCTTCATTTTTTACTCATATTCTCTATGACTCATATCCATATCACTATAGATATCTCATCTGAACACGACGACTATGAATCCTCTCTTCGTGAGGCGATGCGGGGAATCCTCGAGGGGAATCGTATGGGGAGATGAGAAAATGATACTGACTCGTATGAGTGGGCAATCACGAATATAGACGAATAGGACAACTCCCTATTACTCCCACCTGATCTCCTGATTGGCAGTGGATGGAGGAGTATATCAATGGATTGCCATATAGTAGTGCATTATAGATTATAGTATAAGTATACAAAATATACAATAATATACACTTCTTGCAAGGGATTTTGTTTGGAGGGAGTACCATTTTGGATATACTGCTCGTATCTATTAGATCTTCTCTATGACTACCTCACTATTTGACTCTATCCGCCATACCAACGAACACGATCAGGAGTATTGGTCTGCTCGTGAGCTCCAGACACTTCTCGGTTATGAGAAGTGGGAGCGATTCGAGTGAGCCATAGAGCGAGCTATCGAATCCTGCAAAAACAGCAAACAGAAGCCACAGGATCATTTTCTCGGAGCTGGGAAGATGATCGAAGTATGAAAATGATGAAGTCGAGAAGTGGTTGACTATCATCTCTCGCGATATGCTTGTTATCTCATCGCTCAGAACGGTGATCCACGCAAGATAGAGATCGCTCAGGCACAATCATATTTTGCTATACAGACACACCTGCAAGAGGTATCTGAGAACCTCATCGATGACAAAAAGAGAGTGGAGCTGAGATCTGATCTCACGGAGCATAACAAAAATCTGGCGAGTACCGCGAAGCAAGCAGGAGTCTGGAACTATGGTGAGTTCACGGACTATGGGTATATGGGACTCTACGGTGGGATGAAGTCGAGAGATATCCATAGTAAAAAGAAACTCAAAACAACAGAAAAAATCCTCGATCATATGGGAAGTGAGGAGCTCGCAGCCAATCTGTTCCGTGCAACCCAAGCCGAGGCAAAGATCAAAAGAGATAATATCAAGGGGCAATCAGGGGCGAGTCAGGCACACTACGAGGTCGGGAAGAAGATCCGCTCTACGATCTATGAGATCGGTGGAACGATGCCAGAGCAGCTAGAGACTCCAGAGAATATATCTCGAGTGAAATCTAGAATCAAAAAAGAAGAGAAAAAGCTCTTGTAGCCTATCCTAAAACATAATCCCTCTCGAGTTATCGAGAGGGATTATGTTTTAGAACATCTTGAAGTATGCCCGTGGGAATGAGAGACGATGTTCCACGAAGTTTTCTTTGAACTCTGTATATCCCCTTTGATCTGATGGCCCATGAGGATTGCGGAGCTGATCGAAGGTGATATATTTGATACCTCGCTCGAGAGATGAGCGGAACCACTCATTGATGAGGGCTGTCCCTCACTGGATCGGGTAGGCATCAGTACCCGTGAATGCGACAAAGTGCACAGAGTGATTGCCGATATAGTCGATACAGGCGAGTCCTGCGACTGCTTTGCCATCTTGGTATACGAGCCACTGTCTGACACTACCTGGAGCATAGGATCTGATCCGCTTGTAGTTGCGGATGTAGTCATTTTTGATCATCTTATAGTTCCATTTTTTTACATGAGATGCTCGAAATGCCTCTATAAATGTATCTGCATCAACGGCTCTGACCTCGGCTCCGGATTTTTCATATTTTTTCATAGCTCGGCGGGCTCTGTCGTTCCATTTGCTCCTATAGTCTGGTGTGAGCTCATTGACACTTGTCTCCTGGAAGTGATCTGTGAGCCACAACTTTTTCCATCCTGATGGTATATCCTGTCTTGAGTATGGTATCCAGGTTACCAGAGCATGCTTGACTCATTCTGCTTTGAGTTTGTCTATATCGGGCTCGATGTCAGTACGTTCGTATTTGACGATATGGATACGGTCTCCGAGGAGTCACTTTTTCCATGCATACTGCGGACTATTGCCGATGTCGAATGTATGGATATTGCCACATGACTCGATATAGGGACGATAGATCTCAGCACTGGTACGATGATAAAAAAAATCTCGAGGATACTCGGATGGCTCTAGGTGTTTCATATATTCTATAGTAGCAGGATCAAGTGAGAAAAACAAGTGTTACCTTTTGATTTTGCAAGTTTCTAGATTGACGAGTATATCCCAAGTGGCATAGAGGAGTCCGATTGCACCGAGTATCTTGATCTCGAGACCATCGTAGGGGAGGATCGTCATGAGTGGGAGGAGTCCGAACGATGCAGCCAGTGTGAGTCAACAACACGAGCATCCAGAGAGGATCGTACCGATGATACCACCGATCATCCCTGTGCTCGATTTTCAGCCGATATCTGCTCGTTTCCCATATTTGTAGCTCTTGTATACGAGTGCTATGAGGAACAGTGGGAATACGAGAGCCATCACGAGTGATAGGGAGATGTCTGTATAGGTATGCAGATTACCATAGTTGCCGAACATGATAGTGATATCGGTCGAGTACCACCAGAGCGATAGTGCGAGGATGACGAGGATGATATAGGCAAGTATCCTCTGTGGAGAGGAGACGAGGGCTTTGATATTTTGATACATGGTTGGGATATTGGGAGATATGAGTACTCGGTAGTATCTGATGGACTATTCGATCGCCTGGGCCATGACCTCGATACACCCGAGTGTGAGCCATACAGTCAGGATGAGGCGAGGTTCATAGATGTGCATCCCATAGAGTGCGATCATCAGTATGCAGCCTATAGCGATCAGTATCGATTGACGGATACTCGTATGCATCGTTGAGAGATAGACATCTCATCGATAGTAGATTTTTTTGGCAAAAAATAATGCTAGCGATAAAAAGCTACTCCAAGAGAGAAATATCGCCATACTCATCAGAGAAAACCCCATCATAATATTGGTCGTGGGATCCATATAAAAATAGAGCATCCCTACTGACGCCATACTCGCCAAGAAAATCAAAAAAAGAATGAAAAAGTAGGACCGAAGTGGCATGAGGATTTGACAAAAAAATACAATTCTAGTACACTTATCTACAAGATATCCATTTTCCTCCTATTAGCAACCCTCCCCATGCAAAAAAATACTCACAAAAATACAGATTTCTTTAGAGATTTTCGCTCGGCTCAGATCCAGAAATATCTCTTCTCAGGAGGGATCGCTGTATTCACTGCATTCTCAGTGGTATCACTCATACACTCAGATATCGATCCACGATGACTCATGGCGAGTGTCGCAGGTGTCACATCATCTCCTCAGTATGAGGCTGATATCATCATGACTCGAGAGGGAAACATACTCATCCTGACTCTCGGCAAATCAGCACAAAAAGTAGATACCATAGATCTCTCACTGCTCTGAGATCCGAGTCGACTCCGCAGTATCGTAGCGACCGACTCAGTTACTACGGTCACATGACAATCTGACATAGGAGCCTATCACGTCTCTATCGATACACGTGGACGAGATATCACTGCTGGTACTCAGATCGCCAGACTCGTCGTATCTGTTGATCTAGGAGCTCAGGTCGTCATCTCTGATACAGAGCTCATGAGTGGAGGAGTGAGATATAGCTTGAGTAACAAGGGAGAATAATAGGTATATGCAAATCACTGGAACATTACGGACTTGAGATACGTGAGAAAACTATACATTTAGCGTGAGAGCATTCAAAAAATGAAAAAAACTCTTCTAAGAAGCGTATCTAAATCATCATGGAGTATCTCTGAAATGAGATATTCCAGATTCGTAAGTAAGGGAATCTGCATATAAATCAGCACTTCACATGAATATAGTAGATATATTTCAGAACTGCAGTAGTGTTTGTCAGATACCAGCAAATATGTATCAACGAGTTATGTTGGTTGCTAATATTTTGAATTGAAAGTAGATTTCCCTTTTCTCTACTTTCCTCTATAATCCCAACAAAGTTTGGGATTTTTAATACATATTCATGAAAAAACACGATATCATAGAAAACATCAAGATCGAGAAGCTCATCTTCGGTGGATCAGGACTCGCCACAGCCTCAGATGGTCGCAAGATCATCATCTCAGGTGGGGCGATCCCAGATGCTATAGTAGATCTCAGGGTCACAAAATCCAAAAAAAATCATCTTGAGGCTCAAATTTTGCGTACGGTTCGCAAGTCTCCACTTGAGAAGCCGATCCCAGCGGAGTGGCAACTCTATGGTGGGTGCAAGTGGCTCCCGATCCCATACGACAAGCAACTGGAGATCAAGGAACAACAGATCACTGAGGCGTTCCACTCACTCAAGACAGAGACCACGGGTACTGACTGGCACACGATCATCAGATCTCCAGACTCAGAGCACTACCGCAACAAGGTAGAGTTCTCATGGGGCAAGTACATCTCAGAGCGAGAGGGGATGCACGATGAGTATCGATTTGGATTTC
>JAYSSB010000084.1:0-4443 GCA_043720755.1 Candidatus Altimarinota bacterium
TCACGATCTGATAAATACATAAGGATGATAGTTATTTGAGACTAGTATATCTATTTTCTCTGGATTTCAACTCACTGGAAATAATATTGTATGATTTTCTTGTGATCCCATCCCGATCGAGCCCAGTAGGTTGCTCATATTCCTGATATACCGACGCCATGTCCTGACCTCATTTTTCACTCTGATCCTGGATCTGCAACTGACTGGAGATATGGAGTATCGACACAGTTTTTGTTATTTTTTTGCTGGCAATATTCGAGTGCTGAGAGTGTACGACCATCAGACGATGAGTGATACCACGGCTTGATGAGCTGTCCAGAGTATGTGATGACTTGACTGCGAGTAGCATCCACCATCTTGGCAACACTCGGAGATCTCAGCTCATAGGAGTAGCCGAGATACTTCTGGAATATATCTGGATCGTCAGATCCATCATAGAGACTCGTGTTGAATTTGCGATTGCGAGGATCCATATACCATCGAGCATAGGATCTAGCAGATATGACGATTGTTTTGATCTTTTCAGGGAGATCTCAGTTTGAAACTTCTCACATACCCTTGAGATACCACTCTATTGGGAGATCATTGATGACGATGAGTTTACCATCTTGAGCAAATACTCGGATCGTATCACGGAAGAGATTGTCGTTATATTTTCAGGATTTGTCCCAGTCAGGAACTCGATCCCATGAGTCTATACGCACTACACTATGAGATATCTTCACTGTTGTTCCAGTATAGTATTTTTCTCATATTTGTATTGATATTTTATTATTTCATACTTTTCATACTTGTATTTTTTCTCAGATTTTTGAGAATATTTTTTTGCGATCGAGCTGTATAGTTGGGACTTTTGTATCTGGGGTCGAGAGACTGATCGTATCTACATCTGGAGTTGAGAGTTTGACCCGGAACTTGGCTCATATATACCTCGTGTTAGGTATCGTGAGTTGCTGAGTCAAGGATGGGAGAGGAGATGATGGTAGGGATGATTCTACTTTGAGAGTGAGATTCATGATACGATTCGCTGGAATTGACTCGATATTGACTGACTCAGGATTGTATACTGGTGCATATGAGGTATCGAATTTGGCTATCCATCGTTGTAGGAGTGGATATACATTTCCTCATGGGCAATCAGTAGCTCGCACATCTCGATGTCCGATGAGTCACTTTGTAGTGATTTTTCTCAGAGTTTCACAACTCGGTGTAGTACACTCTACACCATCTACGCTTGCTGAGAGCGTGATACCGTATTGTTTGGCGAGAGCTGGTATGAGTCTCTCGAGTCCAGCGATCTGATCACGGTTGAGATGATTCTGAGAATAGTCCCCGAGTATCACGACTCCGACAGTTCATCTATTGTTATAGAGTGCATGTATGCCGACACTATAGTACCCACCAGCTCGTCACTCATATATCTGTCCTCGTTGTCCGATGATATAGTTGTAGGCGATATCTCCCCATTGTTTGGAGAGAGTATGGGATCTATAGATACGACGGATGATCTCCTCATCTGTCTCAGCTCTATCGAGGTTGACTCACTCATGATGGATGATGATGCGAGAGACCTGCTTGACTCGTTCGATAGGATAGACGAGTGGATGACCATTTTCGCTATATTGGAGGCTCACGACTTGCCCTGCAGGGCCAAATATATTTTCTATGAATCTGACTCTCGTGTCTTGAGCCTTGAACGCATCGAGTTGTACCTGTGTTTTCGGAGCAGCGACGTACTGGAGATAAGCAGGATAGATACTCTTCCACTCTGGGCTATCTCCATATCTGAGAGTCTCATCTGCTCACCATCCGACTCGAGAGACGATATCTACATCCAGAGCAGATGCTGAGTTATGTTGGATCAGACATGATAGAGAGATGAGAAAAATCAAAAAATAACGCATTTTATTTGCAATAATGAGAAATAAACGATACAATAGTTCAAAAGATTACTTCCCAAATTATGGTTTTCTCAAACGAAGTCAAGGACTTCATACGAAACACACTCATTCTGACGCTATTTTTCACACTTGGTCTCCATCTCTCATGGGGATATATAGGACCGATGTTCGGTATGCGGACGAGTGCAGGGGCCAACGATCTCTCGTTCCAACAGGCGAATATGATATATATGGGCAATATTGCAACAGCGATGAGTCTATCTGTAGGGCAGAAGGAGTCTCAAATCAAAAATGCTTGAGTCAATCTCTCGAGTACTACTATATCTATAGCCGAGGTCCTCTCATCTCCTACGATCGGTCAGCAAAAACTCATCGGTAGCAACATGCTCGCTATATCGAGCTACGCCAATATCCTCTCGACCGATATCGTAGGACTCCTTGACAATGCTCCAGAGAGATCTCGAGCACTCACAGAACATATCTCACTATTGAAGTCGTACTACAACAAGACCCTCGATCGTCTCTCTACTCTCTCAGATCAGGTAGCTGATCTCCAGGGGATGATAGCACAAGAGACTGCTCGTACTACTGATGCCAAGGCAATACTCCAGAGCTCCTATGAGGGATATGACTATACGGGTGTCGATGGAGCCATCGATAGCTATATCACCGCCAAAAATACTGATACCAGAGCTCGAGTCTATCTCATCTACCTCCAGAGGTTCCAGAAGAGCTATACCGCACTCCAGGTCAAAAATCTCAAACTCATCGATACACTCTCGAGCAATCGTGATGCTCTCATCAAGAGATCGACTCTCGTCATCCCCGACTCTGGTACCGATATACTGAGGACACTCAAGCTCATACAGACGGAGGCAGAGGCCAATATCGCCAAAAATCTGCAGTAAAAGGTAAAAATATTTTGCATTATAAAAAAATCTGATATACTATAATCATATTCTATGCAGAAGTAGGATGACCTCCTTTGAAAAATCCCCACTCTTAATGGGGATTTTCCTTTTTTACATTTCAGTGCTTCTTCCATTATGGAGAATTTTGAATATCTGTGGTTTTGTCATCCTCGGAGAGGATCTCTTTTGATATCAAAAAAAATGGAACCAAGGGATTCTCCTATGGAGAATGACAAAACCACAGATATTCAATCCATAAAACAACTCAAATATTTGCAATAAATATATAATTGTGATCTAATAGATATATTCATCATTGTACCACTATGTTTATCCGACGTCTCCTCACATACTCGATCCTCTCACTCGTCGCTCTGGGTGGATTTGTTGGGAATATAGAAATGGGAACTCATGGAGATAAGAATACTAAAATACTATCTTATAACTCAATTGTAGATACCTTTTCAGCTGAGACTTTTAATCCAACACCATCTACTCAAGATCCAAATTTTGTATGACCACCACTACCACCTTGATCGAACTCTACTGAACAACTCAAGATGTGGAATAGTCTTATCGATGCACTCAATATTATACTTGGTATCATTACTGCTATAGTCTCTCCTGCTATAATGTTTGCGGGATGGCTCATGTCTCCAGACTGGACAAGTGGAGATCTCTTCGGACTCAGAGCTCCTATGTACGCCCTCTGGGTCACGGTATCCAATATCGTATATTTTGTCTATGCGATCCTCCTGATACTCATAGCACTTGGGACGATGTTCGGGAAAGAGTCGTTCTCCTACAAGGTGATGCTCCCCAAGCTCGCACTCGGTATCCTCATGGTACCATTTACCTGGTGGTTCGTCCAGTGGACGATATCACTCGCGAGTGTCGTGACAGCATCAGTGATCACTATTCCATCTGAGACTATGGCGAATCTCGATAAAGATGGTAAAAGTTGGATGAGTACACCAAGTATACCGAAGACAATAATTATAAATGATGGATCATTTAAAAAAGATAGTACTCTAGAAACTACTAAAACAAAATGTGATAGTGGGAATTGTATAGCACCCATAGATGTTATCAATAAGTCTGCTGGTATGTATGGTTATATGATGGTCTATGCGTACTCGGTATTTAAATTTCAAGAAGTAAAAAATCTTCCTCAGGGGCTCGATATATTAAAAACAGGACTCGGAATAGTACATCAATGAATAGTGGCTGCAATTATGTTTCTTGTGTTTGGACTCCTCACTCTGGCTCTCGTTGCTATGTTGCTAGTAAGAGCGATCAAGCTCTGGGTCTATGCGATATTTTCTCCACTATTTACATTCCAGTTTGTTGCTGGATCTGCGATGATGGGAGAGAACAAGGATACATTTACCATCAAGGAATTTGTGGGACTCTGTTTTGTCCCTGCAATCGTAGGGCTTGCCCTCTCTTTTGGACTTATCATGATCAATGCTATTGGAAGTGGTAGCATCAATAATACAACAAATCAATGTACTGATGCAAAAATAAAGGGGGAATGATGTCAGATAATTAGTATAGCTGGTAATACTGAAAATTCTATTACTAGAAAAATAGTAAATTTCAATGACTCTACTAAGGCACAAACTCAAAAT
>JAYSSB010000085.1:0-4410 GCA_043720755.1 Candidatus Altimarinota bacterium
AAAAAGTGTGTTTCTGCTTTTGGGAGTTCTCTTTGGAGTTGTTGTGCATTGGAGAATGGAACAACAGTGTCATCCTCCGTATGCCAGATATGTACCTTGTATCCGAGAGATCTGAGTGTATCATAGTTCTCCGGAGTAGTGAAGTCTCACTCTGATATACAAGCCGCTACGAGATGGATTGCATCTATACTATGCGAAAAATCAGGATTTTCTCCAAAGTATTTCAGGAGAAAATTACCTCCGAGTGAGTGTCCGATAAGAGTGAGAGTTCACTTTATATCAATATGTTCTATCCATGCGTCAAAAAATAATTTCCATTCACTATACTTAGCATTTTGTGGATTTGGGAGACCTGGCATATATACTCGATCTCACTGTTCTATGAGTTTTTTAGCGAGTTCAGATTTCCATCTTTTCTTTTTTTCTTCTGTTGCTATTGGTGCAAGATTCCACTCGACCGCAGTTGTCGATATCCAGTTGATGTATTGCTCTTGCGTGACAAATGATTCTCCCCCATCGATAAAAATATAAGTTTTCATATTTTATATTTTACGAGATTTTTTGTACCATTTGTACCCGAAGTAGAGAAATACGAGAAATAGAAGTTCAAAAACTAGCTCCTTGAAGTAGAGAAGAATCTGATCTTGCCGATCTGACGCATAGTAGCCGATCGCTATGAGGATGATATTCCAGAGACCAGCTCCGAGAATCGTAAATACTGAGAATATGAAAAAATTCATACGAAATACTCCTGCAGGTAGAGATATCAGTTGTCTCACTGCTGGGACAAATCTCCCCACAAAAGTCGTGATAGCTCCTCTCTTCTGGAAAAATATCTCAGCCTGTTCATAGTGAGACATATTGAGAAATATATATTTCCCATATCGTATGAGGAATTTTTTGGTCAGGGGTCAACCGAGATAATATCCGATAACATAGTTCACAGTAGCTCCGAGCCATGCACCAGCAGTACCTGCGAGCAATACCATCCAAAATACCATATCTCCACGTTCGATCAGTGCACCAGCTGGTATCATCGCTACCTCACTCGGAAATGGTATAAAACTCGACTCTATCGTCATCATGATGAATATACCAAGATATCCCATCTCTCAGAAGAGAGCAAGTACAGAGTCTATAAATGATGAAAGCATAGAATAATAATAAAAATTTAGCAACCTTTTTTCTTCAACCACCCCACGAGCTCATCTATCCTCACGATCTCTTGCTCTCCGCTATCTCTATCACGGACGGTTACCTGTCTCTGATCGTAGTTCTCAGGCTCGACGCAGATCGAGTAAGGGATACCTATCTCATCAGCTCGCTGGTATCTTTTACCGATCGTACCGGCCTCATCGTATTCACACATGAACTCTTTTGAGAGGAGATCATAGAGTTCGTTCGCTGACCCTGAGAATTTTTTGACCAGAGGGAATACTCCCACTTTGATCGGAGCGACTGCAGGGGCAAATCGCATCACTACTTTGTTTGTACCCTCTTCACCTGGGACCTCCTCATAGGCGTCACACATCGCAGCGAGTGTCAGGCGAGAGAGTCCGATCGATGGCTCGATGACATAGGGGAGATATTTGGTATTGTCATACGGATCAAAATATGAGAGATCTGCCCCAGAGTGTTTCATATGAGCTCCGAGATCGTAGTCTGTACGGTTCGCGAGAGTAGAGATCTCTCCCCAGCCAAATGGAAAAAGATACTCGAAGTCTCCGGCTCGTTTTGAGTAGTGGGGGAGTCCCTCAGCTGGGATCTCTACGAATCTGACCTTATCGCTCTTCAGTCCGAGAGCATCTATGAAGAACCGACCCTCATCCACGAGCCACTGCTCGAATGTCTCCGCATCAGTTCCTGGCTTGCAGAAATACTCGATCTCGATCTGCTCGAACTCACGGGTTCGAAATATGAAGTTCTTGGGTGTGATTTCATTGCGGAACGCTTTACCACATTGAGCGACTCCAAATGGTATCTTTTTGCGACTTGATCTGGCAATATTCGGGAAGTTCACAAATATTCCCTGAGCGGTCTCAGGACGGAGATAGACGAGTGCCGTTGCATCTTCGGTAGTACCTTGGCTCGTCGAGAGCATGAGATTGAACCGTTTCACATCTCCCCAATTCTTGGATCCACAGTTTGGACACGCAAGATGACCAGATGTATTATAGATATTGAGATCTTCGAGTGGAGTCTTATCTCCTGCCCAATTCGCTGGAACTGGGAAGTCTATATTTTTTTCTAGAGCTTCTTCGATCAGCTTATCCGCTCGATGTCGAGTATGACAGTCTCGACACTCCATGAGTGGATCAGAGAATGATCCGACATGCCCAGATGCGACCCATACATTGGGATTCATCATGATGGATGCATCGAGGAGTACCATATCTTTGCGTTTTTGGACGAACTCCCTGATCCAGAGATTTTTGATATTTTCCTTGAGTTGTGCACCGAGTGGGCCATAGTCCCATGAGTTAGCGAGACCACCGTAGATCTCAGATCCTTGGTAGACGAATCCTTTGGTTTTGGCATAGGTGACGAGTGTAGACATTTCGAGAGACATGATTGAAAAGATTAAGAGATGATTCCAGTGATCAGTATGATACTCACAAGACCGAGTCCAAGGCCAATCCATTGGATAAGTGATACTGTCTCGTGAAAGTGAAAATATCAGAGTAGTACACTGATGATGATAGTAGTAAGTAATACTATAGGTGCTGATATACTGAGACTCCCATATCGAAGCATGAGTATATAAAATAGCATAGTAAATACCCCAGCTCCGAGAGAGAAATAGAGATATCTATTTGAATCATAGATTCACCAATATTTAGCAGCAATATCCATAAGAGTTGAAAAGAACACATTTCAGATCATTGCACCTATGAGAATAGCTGATTTACTCGAAATAAAAGTAATAATATCCATAAAAAGAACCCACAAAAAATATAAAATTTCTTGGGGTTCTAAGATATAGAACGGTTCCACCCAAGTTTCCCGATTTTTCGGGACAACTTCATTGTGTCTGATCTCCTCCCTCGGTGCCAATCGAGCTCTCAGGAGATACAAACTCCTACAAGTATAGATATAACATCTCAAAATGCAAAGAATTTTTGAAAAAAGTGATTCTGATATTTGCAAAAATAAAACTATTGTGACATAATGATTTGGTAACTTTTATTTATCCCTTTTATAATACATATATGGAAAATGCTCTCAAACAAGGAGGTTCGAGTGACTCAATTACCTTGGAACAAGGTACACAAGAGGAGATCAGAGGTGCACTGATGCAACTCTGAGCACCAGCTGATATCATAGCGAAGAGTATTTCTTTTCTCGTGAAACTCCCAGGGAGAGTCGTGAGTCGAGTAGAGGGTGGATTCCAGATTGGGAATTCGTTCCTTCCTATAGCAAAAACAGGAGTGAGTCGTGAGCTCGATGATGTTCGTGGACGTTTTGCATGAGTACTCTCGGGCAACGATGAGCGATTTGCAGTTGCTGCATAACTATTATTTCTAACTATTCATAACATGGCAGATAATGATATTTTCAGAAAATGAATGGAAGTTCCTCAGGATATAGATGGACTCTCATCTCCACCAAAAGGATTCAAACACTATATCGATACTCAAAAAAATGGAACTGAGTGGATGAAAACTATCGTCCATGCAAACTATCCAGCAATCACAGGGATACAAGTCTTTCATGAGGCACAATCAGATATAGGAGGTAAGATGATAGTGAGATTTTTTTATAACTGAAAAAATATCGAATTGCCAGTTTCCTACCAAAAAAAGATGGATACACTTACATCATCGGAGTTTCAAGATCTCTCACCACATACTCAGACGATGAATACTGAGACAAGATGATTATTTAACGTGATAGTATCACATATATCCCAACTCGAAAAAAATAGAATACCACTGAAAAAATCTACACGTGCGGCACTCGATACTATCTCGTCAGATATCCAATCCGCCTAATGAGGCGGTTTTTTTGTTTTCACTTTTTTGCTATCATCGATATACTCAGAGTATGCAACTGACCAAGTCTCTCATCCACACGACTGATGCCTATATCAAGCGACTGCGAGAAGTGGGGATTGAGACGGTTGAGTGACTTTTGGCATATTTCCCACGAGATATCGAGGATAAGAGTGATGTATGTACCAGGTTTTCTGAGGTATCTATCGTGGACAAGCAAGTCGTGAAATGTCGCATCGAGCTCATCACATCTGAGAATACAAGGAACAAGAAGCTACTCATCAAGGCAGTACTCGTCGATGCGGATGGATCGTATGCTGAGGCTGTATGGTTCAACCGAAAGTATTTATTGCAACAATTCGCATCTGGAGATACAGTACTGATCTATACCAAGGCCAAGTACGAATATGGTCGACTC
>JAYSSB010000086.1:0-12984 GCA_043720755.1 Candidatus Altimarinota bacterium
GGATTTCATCGAGTGAATGCTCGAAATAGTTGAAAAAACACATAAAGCCACTATAGTATAGTCACTTATCGCCAAAATAACTTTTCTTATCATGAACAATAGAGCAATCATATATTGTCGCAAATCGACCGATCGAGATGATAAGCAACAGAACTCACTCGAGTCTCAGATACATGCATGTATGCGTACTATCGAAACCAATAGTTTTGTTGTTGTAGATACTCTCATGGAGTCTGCGAGTGCCAAAAAAAGTGGGAAAAGACCTATTTTTGACTCACTATTGTCCCTCTGTAAACAAAAGAAAGTAGACTATATTGTCGTGGATGAGGCAAGTCGCCTCTCTCGTAACAATACTGATAGTGCCAAGATACTGGGGCTCCTCGAGGAGGGATATATCAAGGGCATCTGTACAACCTCTCAGCGATATAGCGGAGAGCAAGCTAGTGAACTTTTTATGCTTCTCCTCAGTTTTGGCATGGCAAAACTCGACAACGATACCCGAGCAAGACATATCAAGTCTCGTATGGTCACTTGTGCCGAAAAATGACGGTGTCTATGAAAAACTCCTTTCGGATATAGAAATGTCACAATTCTCAAAGACTGACAAGTATCTCGTAAAGGGGTTCTCAGAGATCCTGTATATGGACCTATCGTTGAGCATATATTCAAGATGCGAGGTATAGAACGGAAACCTCTCAGAGATATATCTGCCATCTGCAAAAGACTCTACTGAGCCAATGCAAAACATAGCTATACAATGCAAGGAATATGCAAAATGCTACAGAATCCGTTCTATATCGGGATGATACGATATTCTGGAATCACATACCAGTGAGAACATGAAGGCTTCATCTCTACTGCTCTATTCGAAAAGGTACGCAAACTCGATATCTGAACCTATGTACACGACAAAGAGGTACCAACCTGACATTTGAGTCACTCCTATCTATTCAAATGAATCATACGAGACGCTGAGGGGGTCACACTGAGTGCAGAAGTCAAAAAAGATAGATATATCTACTATCGGAGTCAAAGCCTCAGGTCGAACTGTAAAATCAATATTAGCCAAGCTAAAATAGAAAGTTTCGTGATCGAGAAACTCAAAGAATTCGGATTTCCTGAGTCACTCTATGAACTCTGTATGAAAATGGCAGCTCAATCTATCGAAAAAAAGAGTGAACACCTCGCCACCCTCGAAGTAGAGATACAAAAAGAGCTCACAACCATAAAGATTCGAGATGATCGTCTCCTCAACGGATATCTTGAGTGACTCATCGAGGCAAATACCTATAAGTCATCACATAGAGAATTCACAGAAAAAAAGACAATACTCGAAGCTCAGAGAATGGAACTCAAAAACTCAAAAGCTGATAACCTTACTGAGAGGATCACAGAAATGTTCGAACTCGTACAAAACCTGTCTGAGAGTTACAAACAAGGAGATCATAGTAGAAAGGTATCAATTTTACAAAAAGTAGAGTTCGAACTTTTCATAAACAACAAAAAAGAGCTTACTGTAGAGGAAAGTAAGCCCTTAAAAGCATTGAAAATGTTGAATTGTAACGATGGTAGCGATACGGAGACTCGAACTCCGGTTACGGGAATGAGAATCCCGTGTCCTAACCCCTAGACGATATCGCCAGATACATTTGATAGTTTTAGTTTTAACTTTTTTTGATAAATCAGAGCTATACAACTATCAAACTATACAATTATTTTCCGAGATCAGTAGTGATACCCATGGAACGAGCAGAACCTGCTACGATACTCATCGCATGATCGATGTCATTGGCGTTGAGATCTGGCATTTTCCCCTCAGCGATAGTGCGAAGTTGAGCTACAGTCATATGACCAACCTTGACCTTGTGAGACTCTTTCGATCCACTCTTGAGTTGGAGTGCATCCTTGATCCACCATGTCATAGGAGGCTGTTTAGTATAGAAGTCGAATGAGCGATCTTCATATATATTGATCACTGTAGGGAGAACTTTCCCCATCTGATCCTTGGTCTTCTCGTTGAACTGTTTACAGAACTCTGCGATCTGGATACCGGTAGGCCCGAGGGCTGTACCGACTGGAGGAGCGGGATTAGCCATTCCTGCCTTGAGTTGTAGTTTTACTACTCTGGTTGGTTTTTTTGCCATAGTTATGGGAATTACATATCACACGAGTGCACTATGATATGCTGATGCATGTGTTCCAGATCGGGAAATCCAAAACAGATGATCGAAATATAAAATGTTGAAGCTCGTGCATTATAAAGAAAAGTGAGAAAATGCAAGAGAAAATGTGACGAAAACTATATTTTGTATTTTTTATTGACACGTTGCGTATATTCTATATTATATATTTTTATATCTCTCATATAATCATACTATGGCTCTCAATAAAAAATTTATTAGTGTTGTTTCTGGTATAGTGTTGGCTGGATCAGTAGGAATGACGTCTGCTCATGAAAAAGGAAAAACAGATACTAGACAGTGTTTTTTTCCTTGAGTAGCGAGCCTCAGAGTTACTACATGTGAACGAGCATTTGCTGTTATCCGAGCAGCTCGAGAAAATGGTAGTAAGATCGAGGCTATACCAACTCAGAATGGGGAAAATGGTGAACAGTATAATCAGATAGATGTAGATGGGCTTCCTGGTGTATTTATCTATACTCCACCAAATAAGAAAAATATGCAGTCTAAAAAAATCTAATTCCAATATATCCGCTCTCCTCGCCTTTCGAGTTTTAAGGATTTGATCTCCTTGATACCGTATGATCCTGGATCTCAGATGAATCGGGTCAGTTCATCGATGAGTCCGCGAGAGAGTCACTGTGACGATCCATCTTGTGAGCGAGTATAGAGATATGAGATGATCTCTGATTGCAAAAATGACGAGAGTGAGAGAAATGACGAGATCAAAAAAGCACTTGGTTTTCAGGATTCGATCGCAGATTTTGTGAGCCATGACTCAACAGATTCAGAGAGAAAATCCCCGAGTGACTGCATATAGTTCGTGAGTTCACTCATAGTATTGTGTATACTCGGATTGAGTGACTCAAGTACTGGGATGATATCATGACGGATACGATTGCGATCATAGGATGTATCAGTATTGGTACTATCTTCTCGATACTCTATACTATTCTCATGGGCATAACTCATGATATCTGATTTGAGCGTCGTGAGGAGTGGACGCAATATAAAACCAGAGATGATATTCATCCCAGAGAGTCATCTCGCCTTGCCTCACTTGATCATATTACCGATGATCGTCTCCGTCTGATCGACTGCATGGTGAGCCGTGATGATATATTTTGCATCATATCTTGCTCGAACTCCTTCCAGGAATTGATATCGTTCACGACGAGCAATTGCCTCGAGATTTCATTTTTGGGTTTTTGCTATAGTCCCGATATCGAGTTTGGCAACTTCAAATACTATACTTTCTCTCTTGCATATATTCGCAACAAGTTCCCTATCTCAATCGGATTCAACTCATCTGAGGGAGTGATCGAGATGTGCGACGATGATGTTCTCTTTTTTGTGTATTCTCAATATGAGATCCAAGAGTACCATACTATCTACTCCTCCACTCACAGCCAGGACGATGACATCTTCTGGAGAGATACATGATGAGAACAAAAAAGAAAAAAGTTGCATATCATAGAGTATATACAAAAGTAGATTTTAGGAAAGTAACTTGTTGTTATCGATTTGGATTTTTGCTAGAATAATACATTCACTGAGCTAGAAGCAGTGACTCGATACGAATATATCGCCCAAATCCTGTGAGATCTCATCGTCATCTGATACCGATATTGACTATATTCATCATATCATCAATCTGTTTTTGAGTAACTCATTGGTTCATCATACTCATCGACTGTTGCTCTATGATCTCATTGGAACGAGTCGTCCAAAAATCTGAATTAAGATCTGGTACCCGTTTTCCATTTTCATTTTTACCATATGATTTTCCTGCGAGTTGCATACTTGTCTCAGTGACGAATCTCTCATTCCATTGTTTAGCTATATTCGCTATATTTTGAGTATATCGAGTTTGTACTTGGGGATGGACAGCAAGTGCATCTAGACTATTTTTGGATACTGCGGTATTTTCTGAGGCTCTCATTGTTTCTCACATAGATGTCAATACTTATAGGATACAATAAATATATTATAACATATATATATTATATATGCAACTTTTTATTCAGCTGTCTCACAAAACCGAGAAAGTCATCATCTGGAGCTATAATATTGAGCATTTCTTTGTCACATTTGGTACACCTATGTCGGACCATATCTCATTTATTTTTGCGGTAGTCAATACCTACTGGAGTCATCAATCCATGACAAGTTGACTGGCGGTCTCCAGGCGAGATATCATCCACATGGAGCGAATAGAGACATACTGGACAGTGATTGCGTGCTGATCCTGTGGGATGGAGAGTGACTTCTCCTCTACAATTTTGACACGTGAATGACTCATTTCGCATCGTGAATCCCATATTTTGTGATTGTATTATATATCGAGCTCTATCATCATCGGGCAATGATCCGATCCCATCTGAGATGGGAGATATTCTATATTGCGATTTTTTGCAAATATACTATCATCCCCCCAAAATGCATCAATACGCCATCCAACATTACGATCTCGACTTCGAGTAACAGGATCCCACCATGAGTAGACTTCTATTTGAGTTGGATTTTTCTCTCGCCAGATATCATGCCAACCATCAGTCGTACACGAGTCGAGCCAGGCTCTCTCGAGCGGATGGAATCAGATCTTTCCATCATTGGCCTCTGGTCGAGCGAGATCGATCGCATGATGGGCACAGTTGATATCTCCACCCCAGAGGACGCTATGCCCGAGGGCTCGGAGGGAGTCCATATAGGCACTAAATTCCCGATAGAATACGAGCTTGCCTTGCCATGCCTCTTCTGACTTGCCTCAGTTTGGAAAGTATATTCCAAATATATCTGTGATTTTTTGAGTAGTCTTCTCAGTGAGGACGACATGGGCAACTCGTCACTCATTGGCCGTAGGATCTCATGGAAAACTCGAAATGAATGATACATCAAAATCCTCAAATACTCGATCCTGTATCCAGGCTCATGTCCCTGCATATCCAGGCTTTTCAGCTGGATTGTAGTAGGTCGTATAGTTGGGTGGATTTTTGAGTTCGAGAGGGATCTTGTCATGTCATGCCTTGATCTCCTGCATGAATATGATATCAGGATCATTTTTGGCAATCAGTAATGAGAGCTCTCACTTGTTATGAGTTGCTCTGATACCGTTGACATTCCAGGTGATGATTTTCATAAACTATTCTACGGTTACAGATTTCGCGAGATTACGTGGCTTGTCAACATCTCGTCCGAGAGAGCTGGCGATATGGTATGCCCAGAGCTGGAGGATGACTACTTCGAGGAACGGATTGAGCTCGGAGATGAGTGGGTCGAACTCGATCGTATCTGCATAGATATGTTTATTCGAGTCCCCTCTTGCTATAATTCCTACTACCTTGCCTCCGCGAGCTCGGATCTCCTCAGCGGATGATGCGTTCTTTGGGGAGAGGATGCCTCATCAGTTGACCATGAGTGATGGGAACTCCGCATCGATGAGTGCGATAGATCCATGCTTGAGCTCTCCCGATGAGTACGCCTCAGAGTGGATATAGGCAAGCTCCTTGAGCTTGAGTGATCACTCCATAGCAATGACGAGTTCATGAGCACGACCGAGGTAGAAAAAGTTTTTTGAGTGAGTATATTTCTCAGCGATTTGTTTGATCGCTTCGTTTTGCAGGAGGAGCATCGAGATAGATTCAGGGAGTTTGGCTATCGCATCTATGATCTCTCGGTATTTTCGGTAGTCGAGTCAGTTTTTCTGACCGAGATAGAGTGCGAGAAAGAGAAAACATCCAACCTGCGAGACAAATGCCTTGGTCGATGCCACTCCGACCTCTGTACCTGCTCGTGTGAAGAGTCCCTGTCCAGCCGCTCTCGCAATCGCTGATCCTGGGACATTGACAATACCGAATACATGACCTCCCTGTTCCTTGACGATCTTGAGTGAGTCGAGCGTATCGATCGTCTCGCCTGACTGCGAGACAAATACATAAAGCTCGTCAGGTGTGACGAGTTTTCGCTTGTATTTGAACTCAGTCGAAACCACGACATCGACGGGGATACCCGAGAGTTCCTCGAGATAGTACTTGCCGAGGAGTCCAGAGTGATAGCTCGTACCTGAGGCGACTACCGTAATCCGCTTGATCCCGAGTGTTGCGATATGAGCAAGTGTATCTGAGTGGAGTGAGTATTGAGCAAAGTCGATCCTGCCGCGAAATACATCTTCGAGGACTCTTGGTTGCTCCCATATTTCTTTGAGCATAAAATTCGGAAAGTCCCCAAGCTCTGCAATCTTTTCACTCTCATCGACTATCTGTCGAGTGCGATCAGCAGATTGTCCTGATGAGAATATCGTATAGTCATCACTCGTCATCTGGAATATGTCCCCATCCTCGAGGATGATATAGTCATCGATGAGTCAGATCAGTGAGCGGTAGTCTGATGATATATATCGAGCATCACGGCCGAATCCGAGGACCATCGGGCTTCATTTCTTCGTACCAAATAGTACTCCACTATTGTCCCGATCGATGAATACGAGACCATATGCTCCATGCATACGATCGACCAGTCGAGTCATCGTAGACTGGTAGTCTCCGTCCCACATATCCTCAAATAACTGTACTGTGACTTCTGTATCGGTCTCAGAGTGGAATGTGTATCCTTTTGCGATGAGTTCGTTTCGTAGCTCTGCATAGTTCTCGATGATACCATTGTGGATGACGATCCATCTGCCTGACTGTGAGGTATGTGGATGACAGTTCGCCTCCGTCACACCTCCATGAGTCGCCCAGCGAGTATGCCCGATACCAGTTGAGAACGAGGAGAAATCCATTGTATCGGTTTTAAGTTTCAAGTTGCTCACCTTGCCGACAGCTCGGATGACCTCTGCATGTTTGTCCGAGTCGACGACACAGAGCCCTGCACTGTCATATCCACGATACTCCAGTCGTTGGAGTCCTGCGAGTACCTCACGAGCAGCCTGACCTGATTGTCCGATATAGCCAAAAACTCAGCACATAATTCGTTAGATAAAAGCTAATACAAAAAGTATAGAAAAAATGAGGAGAAAAGCAAAAAAAAGAGCCCAACCGAAGTTGGGACTCAGACGCTCATACCTCGTTGGGTATGAGTTTGGTAATACCGTCAGCGACGATGTCGCCGCAGCCGCTACCGCCACCATTTTTTCCACACAATGTGGGAATCAATGTTTTTTTCATGGTATACTCCTTGAAAAATTCAAACTTCCATTAGCCGTCAGGAAGGGAGATGGACTGACACTACCAGATATATCACCCGATAGATCAGTGGAGTGATCCTATAGAAAAAGAGTGAAGTCAAGGAAAATAGAGAAAACAGAGTTTATTTTTTGCTTTTTGACCCGTATTGTGACAAGATAGTATGAGTTATCTGTTCTATCTCTCATATTTTCCTATGGACTATACTCTCCTATTCGCTTGACTCTGCCTGTTCCTCGTATGTGCATTTGAATTCATCAACGGGTTCCATGACACGGCCAATGCTGTCGCTCCAGTTATCTACTCGAACTCACTCTCAGCGAAGAAAGCCGTCATGCTCGCAGCATTTTTTAACTTCTTAGGTGTAGTCGTCGGTGGTACGGGTGTGGCGATCGGTATCATGAAGCTCCTCCCACTCGATAAAATAGCAGGTTCTGGTATGGCATTCGGCGTATCAGCAGTCCTCGCACTTCTCATCGCCGCTATCATCTGGAATTTTGGTACTTGGTATCTCGGACTCCCGGCATCGAGCTCGCATACACTCATCGGATCGATCCTCGGTGTATCACTCGTGATGCACTATATGGACACATCGGTGGTCCTCCCGATGGCGAAAGTGATCTCTACATTTGAGTCACTCCTATTTTCTCCAGTATTTGGATTTTTCCTCGCATTTGGTGCGATGCATATACTCCATCTGTATGTTCGCAACAAGGACTTTTTCTCTCATCCAGGAAGATTCTGGAACAAGTATCCGAAGACCTGGATCAAGACGACACTCATCGGATCGAGCGTACTCGTGAGCTTTGCCCATGGATCCAACGATGGACAAAAATGAGTTGGTCTCGCTATGCTCATACTCATCGCATTTTTCCCGACGATGTACGATATCCCAGGGATCATCGGCGGTACAGAGGCGATACCATATTGGGTCATCATCATGATCTCTATATCTCTCGGTCTCGGGACGATGGTCGGGTGGAAGCGTATCGTCATCACGATCGGAGAAAAAATCGGTAAAGACAAGCTCACCTACGCTCAAGCAACCGTCGCATCTCTCATGACAGCAGCAACGATCCAGATGGCGTCATATCTCCACCTCCCTGTCTCAACGACTCATATCATGTCATCGGGTGTCGCTGGTACGATGGCACATGAACATGGCAAAAACTGACTCCAGGGCGGGACGATCAAGTCGATCCTCCTCGCATGGGTGCTCACACTCCCCGTTTCTACTCTCCTTGCTGGAGGTATATTTTGGGTACTTCAGGCGATATTCGTAAAATAAAAACTATGGAAAATCTCTCCTCACGCATCGATACTCTCGTGATCAAAAAATGACAATGAGTCCTCGAAGCGATCATCGCCATAGCCAAGAAAAATGGTATATCCTACACTCGTCGAGAACTCCACAGTCTCAGTAGTGATATATGTGCTCGATTCGATAGTGGCAAATCGATCAAAAACTGTAGTGTCCAACCAGGTCAAGTAATCAGTACTATACCCCTCGATCTCAAGCTCGATATATGATTCACAGAGACACTCCCCGGTGTTGCTGGATTCGTGAAATATACAGATAATATGGGTAATACGAGCTATGCACTCAATGGTAAAAATATACCAAAAATCCGAAATGCATAAAAACTTGCATTCTCATATATTCTCCCTATACTCCACTCGACCAATGCCGTTCAATCATTCGTCTGAAATCCCAGAGCAATCTGGGATTTCTTTTTATGAGATTTTTTTGACAAAAATACTGAAATATATATTATTTATGAGTTATACTTTCACGTAAAAAATATGAATACTATTGATCTCCAGAATTATATCCCTAGTGCCCTAGTAGTGATTGGGGCAATGGGTGTATCTGCCGCTATACAAAAATATTGAGATAGATTCTTAGAATTGCTATCCAACATAACTCAAGAAGAAAATCCTATGCATAGGATAGAGATCAAATATGATGAATCTCAAATATTTCATAGCCCGATGACACTATAGGTACAGGAAACAATTTTTTGACTTCTTCCCACTTTTCTATATATTCGATATATGACTCAGCGAAACACTATCATCACGATTAAGACGATCTCTCCACTCGGATAGGTTCTTTGTCGTGAATATAGCAATCACCAAAAACCTCTCCGAAATTCGGGGAGGTTTTTTAAAAATTTTTAACTCTTCTACTTATGAACATTATTATAGACATAACTCATCCTGAACGAATGGACAGGAAAGATTCAAATTGAAATTTTTTGTTTCAAGCAAAAGTATGAGAAAAAGTCTTTACATATCTTACTACTAATAAAGGCTCTGATCCAAGAAGTATAGAAGCCTGGAGTAATAATTTTAGTACTTTCTTTATGATTAAAAATGAACGACAAATATACGGTAGTATCGGATTTTCAATTAATGGTATCTCGATTTTCTGATTAAATCTTGATAGTCAGAAGGACTTTTCGCTCAAACGAACAGAAGAAACTTATCAGCAACTTGAAAAAATAGAAAAAAGAGTAAGACAAGATGGGAAACTCGAAGAGGATGATATTGATTTTATGACGGTACTATGGAATAAATACTCTGGTAAACTACTCACGCCGCAATCCGATGTATCACTCGATATAACCAAGCCCAAGCTTTCATCTACTCTAGATCAGGAAGTCAGGGATCATGCTCTCAGCCTCATCTAATCCGTCACCCTATAAAATCTATGTACTCGACTCCTCGTTCATACTCGACTCCACATCTCGAAACAAAAATCCCAGTAGCCATCCTCGGTGCCACTGGCATGGTCGGTCGCAGATTCGCCGAGCTCCTCGCAGATCATCCATACTTCTCTGTTGCTCAAGTCGCTGCATCACCAAATTCCCGAGGGAAAAATTATAGCAAACTCGTACAATCAAGATGATATACGATTCCTGAATGATTATCTGAACTCACTCTTGGTAACATATGAGATATATCTCGAGATCGTGTTCGTCTCATTTTTTCAGCATTCGAGGGAACAAAAGATGAAATCCTGACTACTGAATCAGAACTTGCCAGCAAGTGACTCATAGTAGTATCCAATAATTCAGCACATCGATGGACTTTAGATGTCCCGATGATGCTACCAGAGGTCAACCCAGACCATCTCGATCTCCTAGTCATACAGGCATCTTATCTACAGAATAAATGAGGTATCGTAGTAAAACCAAACTGTTCTATTCAGTCATTTGTCCCGATACTCAAGGCGTGGGAACAATACGGAATCAGGCGAGTTCATGTCGTCACAGAACAGTCGATCTCTGGTGCTGGCAAGACATATTTAGAGTGGCCAGAGATGGTAGACAATGTGATACCACATATCTGAGGCGAAGAGGAAAAAAGTGAAAATGAACCATTCAAAGTACTCGGGGAAATATAAAATTGAGTTCTCTCACAACTCGATCTCCCGATATCTGCGATCTGTACTCGCGTGGCGAGTAGTGATGGACATATGGCGAATGTATTCGTAGAGTTCGATAGGAATCCGAGTGAGCAAGATCTCAAAAAAGCCATAGTAGAATATAACAACCCTATTGCAAAATACTATCTCCCATCATCTCCAGAGCGATTCATGATATATACAGATGATTCTGATAGACCACAGAATCGTCTCGATAGAGACAATGGAGTTGGGATGAGTATCACAGTAGGTCGTCTCCAGAGCAAATGACATAATACCTATAGCTTCTCTGCACTTTCTCATAATACGCTCAGGTGAGCGGCAGGATGAGCAGTACTGACTGCGGAGCTCCTCCATGCAAGATGATACTTACGAGACTAATTTTTTGCCTTTTTCCTCATTTTTTCTATACTGATTCATATTTTGTTGCTCATATATCTATGTCTACTCCCAACTACTCCAGTGAATCCATCGAACGCATCAAAAAACTCGATCGTATAAAATCACTCGGAGTCAATCCATTTGCCAATCGGTTCGATACGACCCATCAGATCTGAGCGATCAATAGTCAAAATGTTGCCAAGCTGGAGGAATGAAAAGCATCTCCATTTCGGAGTGTCGAAGATGTGATCGCGACTCCGACAAGTGCAATCTCTATCGCTGGACGAGTTGTCCTCCATCGCAGTTTCGGGAAGATATGCTTCGCTACAATAGCGGATGGATCTGATCGTATCCAGGTACTTTTTTCGAGAGAGAATTGCTCGATCGTAGTTGATGGAGAGAGACAAGCAGAACTCTCAGGCGAATCAGAACCAGTCACAGCCTACAAGTTCGCAGAGAAGCTCATCGACCTCGGTGACTTCATATGAGTGACTGGGGAATTATTCTATACTCATAAGTGAGAGCTCACTCTGTTTGTCTCGGAGTTTACTTTTTTGACCAAGGCGATCCGTCCCCTTCCTGAGAAGTTCCACGGCCTCTCAGATACTGAGACGCTCTATCGGGAACGCAATCTCGATCTCGTGACCAACGACTCGAGCTTTGCGAGATTCAAATTGAGATCCAAAGTAATCCGTGAGATGAGGAGATTTTTTGAGTCCAAGTGATTCGACGAGGTCGAGACTGCGATACTCCAGGCTCAGGCTGGCGGTGCGATGGCTCGGACATTTGCGACGCATCACAACGATCTCGATCATGACTTCGTGCTACGGATCTCTCTAGAACTTGATTTGAAGAGAACTATTGGATGAGGATTTAGTCGAGTATTTGAAATAGGGAAAAATTTTCGCAATGAATGAACCGATCCATCTCATCTCCAAGAGTTCACGATGTGTGAGTGGTATGCGGCGTATGCAGATCTGGATACGAATAAAAAGTGGACAGAGGAAATGTTTCATCATATTGTAGCAGTTTGTCTCCCATCGCCAGTGGTGCAAGTGATGAACAAGATTGGAGAGATGATCGATATAGACCTTAGTGCAACTTTTGAGACTCGTAGATTCCCGGAACTTCTCAGAGAATACGCTGGAGTCGATATGTTCACGGACACTATAGAGCAATTGCAAAAAGTCGCAAAAGACGTCGGAGTCGAAAAGATCGAGTGAGTCGGTAGAGCCAATCTCCTCGATGACATCTACAAAAAGACGGCCAGAGCAAAACTCATACAACCAACATTCGTATTCGACTATCCTGAAGACCTCAAGCCTCTCGCAAGGCCCAATGGAGATGGGACAGCGTGCTGCTACCAGCTCGTCATCAACTGATGGGAGGTCGTGAACTCGTACGGCGAGCTCATCGATCCACTCGTACAACGCAAGTTATTCGAGATACAGTCGTCTGCGAAGGCAGGAGGAGATGAAGAAGCGATGGAGGTAGATGAGGTATTCCTCAAGGCGATGGAACACGGATTCCCTCCGATGACGGGTTCAGGATTCGGCATCGATCGACTCGTGACACTCTTCACTGGACAGGGCAATCTCCGAGATGTGGTACTATTCCCTACGATGCGACCGATACCCTCCCAGAGTTAAGAGAAAAGTGAGAAGTAAAAATAATCCTTCCAGAAATGGGGGGATTATTTTTGCCTTTTTCACACTTTTCTCTATAATCTGCTCGACTATCTATTCATAGATCTCGTCCCCGTAGTTTAGTGGAAGAACAAGGCACTCCTAAGGCTTAGACACAAGTTCGA
>JAYSSB010000087.1:0-1548 GCA_043720755.1 Candidatus Altimarinota bacterium
CCGATCCATTCCACTGATCATATCCCCATCAGGTAGTACCGTTCCAATAGTTGATCGTCTCAGCAGCACTCGTGAGAGTACTATTCGCTACCATACGCAGAGTATATCAGACTCATACCGTCCGTACAGTGAGGGTCATCTCTCCACTACCAAATGATGATACTCATGAAGCTATATCTCAGATATTGTAGGTATCAGATGATACGCTCCAGTCGATCGCATCAATATAGTAGGTCATACTCTGTATCGCTATATTGCCCACTGTATCTGCTACTGATATATCGAATCGGTACTTGCCAAATGGGAGTCCTACAACTGTAAGTCGTCCAGTAGATGTCGTGGTAGCCCCTGATATCGTCATATAGGTTGGTGCGAGATTGGTCGTATTCCAGAGAGATCCAGTAGCATCCCAAGAGTAGAGCTTGCCTGAGAATGATGCAGGATTGACAGCACTCCCGGTATCACTATAGCCTATGGTAAGGGTAGCATTCCCGACTGGGAGGAGTGCTCCAGAGGCAATAGAGAATGATGAGAATACAGGAGGTACAATATCCCCAATCTGTCCAAATGAGATGACGCCCCCATCAGAGAGATTGACGAGATATTCCCAGTTACCGAGGACGAGTGAACCCGTGACGGTCGTAGTAGTCCCTCCTGAGAATGTCCCATCACTACTGATGACAAGACGAGGAGAGACAAATACTCCAGATATTGCTGAGTTCGGATAAGAGATTTTGACAATACCCAAGTCTCCATTGTTCTCTTCGATCTTCCAGGCTCGGGCAATACGAGTCATCCCAGCGATAGCTGGTACTGATGTCGTCGTAGCTATAGATCATGCGTTGTTGGCCCAGACGAGAGCAAGTTTGTCATTGGATATAGTATTCGTAGAGATCGTGATATCACTTGAGTTATTGATACTCTGTGATCTTGTTTGAGAGAGAGTCGAGGCAGTATCTCGAGCGATACCAGCAATATCATTTTTGTATATTCAAGCAGCGGATCCATCCCATACAATACTACTATCCGAGAAGATATAGTTGCGAGGAGTTGTCTGATCGAGTGTGATACCGTATTTGAGAGCGAGATAGGATTCTGTTCTATCGATCGTGAGGAGTATTGGGATATTGTTGTAGGCGATGACCTCTGCTACAGCATCATTTCCTGTCATACCTCTTGTACCAAATGTTGATGATATGCTATAGGTATTATTTACTACTGCTGTTGCACTCGTACGAACGATATGATATTGAGTTTTTCATATCAGTGTCTGCTTCCCATCGACATAGAAGTTTGTAGGAATACCACTCGCATTGGACCAATCAGCGGCTACTGGGCCTCCTGTATAGTTGAGATTGGTAGTCCCATTGAACAGAGCGTTCGTACGGATGGAGAAGTCAGTATTGGCCGGGCTCGCAAAGAGTGTATGATACCCTGCAGATGCTGAGATATTGCGTACAGCAAATACGGTCTGTTGTGTCCCAGTGATCCCTGCCATCATCTTGGCTGTAGTATCAAATCTGACTGCTGGATTGCCATTGACCGCTC
>JAYSSB010000088.1:0-4347 GCA_043720755.1 Candidatus Altimarinota bacterium
TCAGTTGGCTGCGAGCGGAGATCAGGAAAGAGTCATACGACGGTTGTATGGAGAGACTGATATCCATTCTCCTTCGGGAGTGCTATATAGTCCTTGAACCGCTTGGGCATCGGAACAAATATATTGTGGAGCACTCCGAGTATCTCATAGCAATGGCGGATATCATCCGTGATGATGCGGATGGCGAAGAGATCATAGAGATCTCCTGTATGTGTATAGGAATATTCTTTGCGAGAGAGCTTGCGATAGATCGAGAACGGAGCCTTGATCCGATATGATATATCGATGATCGGGACATCCTCATGGATCACTGATCTGATGACTTCTCGAGCCTTGTGGATAAAAAAATCTTGCTCCTCACGCAAGCTCGTGAGCTCCGTCGTGATACGAGTGAACTCATCTGGATGGAGTATACGGAAACACTCAGTTTCGAGGGCTTCCTTGAATTCAAATATACCGAGTCTATCCGCTATAGGAGCATAGATATTGAGTGTCTCGAGTGCTATACGCTCACGCTTGGCTGGATCTGGATGATGATCGAGTGTCTGCATATTGTGCAGACGATCGGCGAGCTTGACGATGATGACTCTGAGATCACTGACCATAGCGATGAGCATCTTGCGGAGTGACTCGATCGTACGCTCCTCTCCCCTATATCTGATAGTCGAGAGCTTCGAGAGTCACTGGCAGATGAGAGCCACGCTTTTTCAGAATAGTTTCTCGATATCTGTCTCACTCCGATGGGTATCCTCGATCACGTCATGGAGTATACACGCTTGTACTGTCACGATATCTGGCTTGAGTCTGAGCATCAGTTTGGCAGCTTCGAGTGGATGCGTGATATAGGGTTCTCCACTCTTTCGCATCTGGGTATCGTGAGCCTCACGAGCAAATACATAGGTATCCCAGATAGTTTTTTGGATTTCTGCTCGTTTCCCTTCGCCAAAATACGACACCATCCCCATGATGAGCTCATTGGCGAGACGATCACTGATTGTATAGTCGACCTCAGAGATGGGAGGATTGATTGTAGGCAAGAGTATGATGATTTAGGGTCTAGAGAGTTCTGAGGTGGCAACCATTTTTCTCTATAGTATCGATGATAGTGTGTTGTATCTGGAGTGCCTCATCATCTGAGATCGTATGCTCATGGCTCGTGAGTGAGAACATGAAGTTGACACTCTTGTTCCCTGATCCGAGACGATCGGCATCTCGATATACTGATCCAACCGTCACTCTCGATATCCATGGGTGTTGGGACTCGATCAGAGTAGCGATCGGTCCAGTATAGACAGACTCGTCCATAACGAAGCTGAGCTCACGAGGGATCGACTGAAACCGAGATATCGGAGATACACGAGTCTCACGATCGATAGAGTGAGCAAGGAGAGTACGTATATCTCATTCCCAATAGAGTGTCTCTGATGGGATCGAGAGTGCCTCAGCAGTCGCAGGATGTACTCGTCCGAATCGTACCAATACATGATCTCACTCTCTATACTCGCCACAGACTCCAGGATGGAGATATGGTAGATCTGATGATGGATGGAGGGGTGGTACATATCCGATCGTCTCTCTCAGATAGGTCTCGATCATGAGACGTAGAGAATCGATAGTATCCGTAGTGCTCACTCCAGCGATCATGAGATATTCTCCATAGGGTCGAGATGTGATCTTCTCGAGATAGGTCGTGACCGTCTCGCTATAGACCTGAGATTGCGTATAGACCTTCCCTATTTCGAAGAATCTGAGACGTTTTTTTATATTGCAATTTTTTGCAATATTATCAAAGAGCCGAACACAGAGAGATCTTCGCATATGTGTATACTCGACGTTGAACGCATTTTGTATCCCGACGCTATCGCTCATATCGCTATATCCGATAGCAGTATCAAGGAGTGTGTTTGTGAAGCTATAGTTGTATACTTCATTCCATTTTTGACCTTTCCAGTAGTCGAGAGATGCGTCTCTGAGCATCTTGGTATAGTTCTGATCAGTGATACCGGAGTTGGCACCGAGAGGTGTCGGAGTGATATTGTCATATCCATATATTCGGATGACCTCTTCGGCGATATCCTCGGGTATAGAGATATCTTTGCTTGCTCGCCAAGATGGGACGGTTACTCGGATTCCAGATGCAATATCCAAGATTCAGAATCAGAGACGCTCCAATATATTATATATCTTTTCTTTTGATATTACCGTACCTGCTTTTGTATCGATGAATTCGTAGCTCACATCGAGGATGATATGGTTGACTCTTGACTCGTTGAGATATGATCCGACGGCTGAGATCTCGATATGTTTCCCGAGGAATCTGAGATAGTCAGAGATACGAGCAATAGCAAATGATGCCAAGAGCGGATCAAGTGACTTCTCATATCGGGTCGATGCGTCCGTACGGATACCATGCCTCTGAGCTGAGAGCCTCACAGAGACTGCATCGAACGTGGCTGACTCCCATATCACATTGCGAGTTTCGAGTGATACTGCCGAGTTCATCCCACCGATGACTCCAGCGATACCGATAGGTCAGTTGTCGTCTGCTATGATCATATCTTCAGTCGAGAGTTCATACTCACTTCCATTGAGAGCGAGTAGTTTTTCGCCAGTTTTTGCGAGACGGACTGTGATCGTACCTGATATCTTGTCCGCATCGAATACGTGCATCGGCTGACCGAGTTCCGTGAGGATCAGATTCGTGATGTCCACGAGATCCATCTTGGGTGCGAGCCCAGCCCTGAGCATCATGAGTGATATACCAAAAGGAGACTTGCCTACTTCGATATTTTCCATCTGGATAGCATTGTAGGCGAGACATCTGTCAGTTTCTATACTGAGCTTGAGAGGTTTTGCTTCTTTTTTTGCTACTGTAACATACTCAGTGAAGTCCAGATCGAACACCGCTCCCCACTCTCTCGCATTGCCATACACACCGAAGAGATCTGGACGATTGGTGATGAACTTGTTATCGATCTCGAATGTAGTATCTCGGAGCGTATACTCATATGATTTTCAGTTGATCCCTGGGAACGAGAGCGTCAGATCAAAAAGAGACTGACCCACCATATTTTCTAGCAATTCCTTTTGCCACATATTCTCGAGTATCATGATACCACCATCTGATTCGAGTGCGAGACCGATCTCGTCAGCCCCACAGATCATCCCACGACTCATCATCCCTGCCATCTTGCGTTCTGCGATCGTGAAGTCTCCACCGAGTACTGCTCCGACCATCGCCACTGGCACATAGGTCGCATCCACGATATTGGGTGCTCCCGTGAGGATCGTCTCTTCTCCATGTTCTCCGAGGTCTACTCGTACGATAGATAGTTTCGTACTATCTGGATGTTTCTCGCAGGATAGGACTTTCCCGATTACCACTCGATCGATAAAATGAGACTCGATACCGTCGATCTCCGCTGTATGGATGGAGTACTCGTGTGCGAGTTCGGTAGTATCGTGACTCGTGAGGAGAGATGCGAGAGGGGTATAGAGAGATATCCAGTTGAGCGGGGTTTTCATAGGGATGATGGCAAAAAGAGACTAAAATCAATAACTTGAGTATATGAAAATGACGATATAAATCAATACAAGACGAAAAGTTTGTATTTTTGATGACTATTTGATATACTTTCTCTATTGTTACTTACATACAAGCTATGAAATGTATATTTTTGATATTCTCGACCGTTTGCCTCATATGTATTATGACGAATACGCTCCATGCAGTGGACTATCCCAATACTCCGCCACCAGTTGGCTCAGTACCAAATGTAGATGGATGGAGCTATATCGGTAATGATAGGTATAGAGTATCAACACAAGGTTCTAGTTCGCAAAATGTAGGAACGAGTTCAGTAGAATGAGAAAATATCCTCTGAGTATCTAATACATCTCTCAGAGAGGGTAATGTAGATATCAATACTATCCCGACAATTATCCGATCTATCATCAATGTTCTCCTCGGTGTAGCTGGTACGGTAGCTATATTCTCACTCATCTATCATGCTGTACAGATGCAACTGAACTCGGGTATCACAGGAGATAGCTCATGAGTGGATAAAGCCAAAAAATGAATGACTGGGGCTCTCGTCTGATTCGTCATCGCTATAGCTGCATGGTTCCTCGTGACACGAGCTGTCGATCTCCTCTCTGCTGTGAGCTAATTCTCTATTATCAAAACTATGTTCACTTGGTCATTTGCCTCCCACAAAGAACACTCTTCATCATGGTATATGATCGGAGCGGTCATCGTCCTCATGCTTGTTGTCTATGGTATCGTCGAGGGACTCTATCTGATGTCTGTTGTATCATTCCTCTTTGCAGGAGTGTATCTCCTCATGG
>JAYSSB010000089.1:0-12751 GCA_043720755.1 Candidatus Altimarinota bacterium
TATATATTCAATTAGCTATAGCTCATCGTGAGTCTGTAGAATATATACTGAAGATGGGTTTATTGTATTAAAGTGAAGTCGCTGACCAAAAACGGTTCAACCAAATGTCATAAAATATAATTTCTACGCAAATCGTCATCGGCCAAAACTCTTAGAGCAATGAGTTCTTGAGATTCAATGAGATGAAATGGTTTTTACCCAGGATTATGTTTTTTCTTCCCCAAGTGGTGCTTCTGATGTTGTTGTTGGAGCTTCCACGAATGGCTGGACATATTGGAAAACAAAAGATTGAAAAACACTTGATGAAATAGAACGCAAAAGTCTCAAATAAATTCTCTTAACTTACCCTTTATCCCAAACTATTATGCACCGAACACATACCGCTGGCGAACTCAATGCAACACATATCGGACAAATAGTAACTCTCTCAGGATGGGTAGCGAACCGTCGTGACCATGGAGGACTCATATTCATCGATCTCCGTGATCGATATGGGATCACTCAGACGGTCTATGATCCTACAGAAAATGCTGCGGCTCATGCTATAGCCGACACATTTCGTAGTGAATTCGTAGTCAAACTGACTGGGACTGTGCGAGCTCGACCTGAGGGTCAGACCAACTCCAAGATATCAACGGGCGAGATCGAGGTAATCATCACGACTGCCGAGATTTTATCTAAGTCTGAGGTTCCACCGTTCGAGATCAATGAACATACAGGAGCGAGTGAGGAGATCCGACTCAAGTATCGCTATCTCGATATGCGTCGCAAGTCGATATTTGATAAGATCGCGTTCCGAGCCGAGATGAATCAGTTCACTCGTAACTGGTTCACGGCAAGTGGATTTCTCGAGGTACAGACTCCGATATTCACGGTATCATCTCCAGAAGGAGCTCGTGACTACTTGATCCCATCTCGTCTCCATCCAGGCAAGTTCTACGCTCTCCCTCAGGCTCCACAGCAATACAAGCAACTCCTCATGGTCGGTGGAGTAGACAAGTACTTCCAAGTCGCTCCGTGTTTTCGTGATGAAGACCCTCGAGCGGATCGTCACTCGTGTGAGTTCTACCAGATAGACTGTGAGATGAGCTTTGTCGATCAGGAAGATGTGTTCGCAGTTGCAGAGCGATATGCGAAAGATCTCATCAACACCATCACACCGAAAAAACTCGTGAAAATGGGAGCAGGAGAGATATTCCAGAGATTCACTCACAAGGAAGCTGTCGATCTCTATGGTTCAGATAAACCAGATATCAGGTTTGATATGCACTTCGAGGATTTTACTAGTGAATTTGCAGATTCTGGATTTTCGTTATTTCAAAAAACGGTTGCAGAGGGTGGTATCGTGAAAGCGATGAAGCTCGAAGGGAAGACTCTCTCCAGATCAGAGATCGACTCACTCACCGAAGTAGCGAAGTCACTCGGAGCCGGAGGACTCGCGTATATCATCTATGAGGCGGACGGTCCGAAGTCTCCGATCCTCAAGTTCTTTACTGGTAATGAACTCGAGGCGATATCGCAAAAACTCGCTCCAAAGGTGGGAGATATGATATTCTTCGGTGCGGGTGAATACAAGACGACTTGCAAGGTGCTCGGAGGAGTACGACTCGCGTGTCGAGATCGGTTCGACCTCGTCAACAAGGATGAGATCGCATTCGCCTGGGTAACAGACTTCCCGATGTATGAACTCAAGGATGATGGTAAGTACGACTTCGAACACAACCCATTTTCGATGCCTCATGGTGGATTGTCTGCTTTTGAATGAAATCCTGATCCACTCACGATCTACGGATGTCAGTACGATCTCGCGTGTAACGGGTATGAGGTACTATCCGGATCAATCCGTAATCATAATATCGAGTCTCTCGTGAAGGCGTTCAACATCGTAGGCAAGGGAGAACAAGAGGTAAAGGACAAGTTCGGAGCGATGTATACAGCGTTCCAATATGGTGTGCCTCCACATGGTGGATTTGCATTTGGATTTGATCGACTCCTCATGATCATCCGTGATGAGGACAATATCCGTGAGATCTACGCATTCCCGAAGTCAGGTAAGGCTGAAGATGCTATGATGAACGCTCCAGCAGAGGTAGATGAGATCCAACTCAGAGAGCTACATATCAAGGTAAGGGAGAGTGGGAAATAAGAAATATCTTTATGTTTTTGAGTCTTCTGAACTTATGCATATGACTATCATCACTTCATATAAACCCAGAAATTATATGAGTTAAATTAGTTACGTATACCAATTCAGGCTATAATCCTGATTATTTTGAAGTTCCAAAAAATATATTAGTGCTTTTTTTCAATGTATCTCAATATCCTATGTGGACTGCGTCAGATCCTCATCCAGTACATACGGATTATGATATTTTTGATGCAAATAGAGCTTTCGGGTTTGCAGAAGTATATGTATTTCGATTTACTGATATATGAACGTATGCTTGGCATAACCATGACAAGTCCAATCATCGTGGTATTGTTCGAGTTTTTGATCCAAAAAATCCTCTTGTATCAATAGATAAGACGAAGAAAGAACTTCGAGAGACACGAAATAAATTTTTAGCTATGCTTGACCCAAAAGATGACTCTAGTATATCTCATATGATCAATACGCTTGAATCAGATACAAAGCTCTCTCGCAATTGTCATGATATGGCTCATGATTTGGGGCATAGGGCTTATGAATTATATTGATTTTCTCGTGCTATGACTTATGGATCATGAACTGAGAATACATCCGTTGATGATATTTGTGCGTGAGGATATATGCATGGAATCTTAGAAGAACTTTTTCTCTATAGGCCTGAGCTCCAAAAAAATCCTGAAAAAGTATGCATATGAGTTGGAGAAGAATTCCAATGAAGCTGTTATCATGGTGTCGGTCATGGCATCATGTTCACAGTGAAGCGAGATGTACCAAAAGCACTCTTATCATGTCGAACAATGAAAAATCAAACATCAGTATATAGATGTTTCGAATGAGTATGGATGGAAATGTTCTGGTGAGATACAGGTCACGCTGGTTCTGATTCTCTTGGTTGGGATCCAGATCATCCATTCGAAAAATGCAGAGTTGCTCAATCTGATGAGAAACCAACTTGCTTTCTCTATGCTCATCTCGGATATCTCAGATATCATCCTTGAGATTTTGATGGAGTAGTACGATTTTGTACTGCGAATAATCTTGCTCAATCAGATCAGCATTTCTGCCTCAAGTGAGTCGGTATAACTATGATGAAACACTTCACAAGTCATCATCTCGATAAAACAGAAAAACTCACACAAAAACTCTCTGATCTACAGAAGTATGCATATTATGAATGAGTTATTGGATACTCGCTTCTCTCTAGTATACCAAGAAAAAATCTCCAAGAATTCTGCTCGCTTCTCAGGAATGATAGTAGTATTTGTAAGAGAGTATTAAATACTATGAAGTAGTATTGGAGAATATGATATTCATCTTCTCCTCTCTCGTCATTTTTTTGATCGCGTATTCTCTCTTGCTCGCCTCACTTCGGTTTTCAAAATTTTCAGAGTAGAGGAGCACTACTGGGCGACGGACTCGGGTATATTTTGCTCATTTTTTGCCACCCGAATTGTGTTCGATAATTCGTCTGTCGAGATCTGTCGTGATCCCCGTATAGAGAGTATCGTCAGCACAGCGGAGTATGTAGGTGGAGTAGGACATAGAGAGAGTATATAAAAAATTCCCAAAATGGGAATTTTTGATTATTCGAGCTCGAGATACTCATCGATCCTCACTTGCCATACGAACTCATCGATATGTGACACCATGATCATCGTCCCCTCGTATTCATCGAGAGCCTTGGCAATGACGGGGAGGTGACGGAAGTTGATATGGTTAGTTGGCTCATCGAGGATGAGAAGTCCTGGTTTCTCGAGAGCGAGCTTTGCGAACATGACGAGACCTTTCTGTCACTCGGATAGTGCTCCGATCGGAGTGGCCATGAGCTCACCCGTGATGAGAAATCCTGAAGCAAATGATCTGAGGTCCTTATCAAGTGCAGTTCGTCCTGATGCTTCGAAGAGACAGTCATAGACCTTCTGACTGAAGTCAAGCGTAGAGAAATCCTGCCGGTAGTATCCGATCTTCACATTGGGTCCGATCACAACACCCTGGGCAGTACCCTTAGCGATTGATTCGAGTAGTGTAGATTTACCGATACCATTTGGTCCTGAGAGGAGGAGATGTCGGTTTTTCCCGAGAGAGATATCCACTTTCATCTCTTCTGCCTGATGATTGCGGATGACCAGGAGGCTCGAGATCTGGATGATCTGTCCACCGATACCCGCCTGGTTCTCTATTTTGAATTCTCGGATCGTCTTATCCTCTCGGCGTGCCTCTCACTTCATCCCTTCGAGTTCTTCCGCTTTTTCTACCATTTTTTTCGCTACGAGTCGGAGTTTTCCTCACTTATGAGCAAATACATTGGCCTGATCTTTATTGGCTTGGATTTCTTTATCGAGTCGTGAGTTCGCTCGATTTTGAGCCTCGATACTCCGCTCTACTTGCTCGACTGCATCATCATAGTTTCCCATGAATTGCTCGACCTTGCGAGTCCAGACATCGAGATAGAGAATCCCGTCTGTGAACGCATTCAAGAACTCAGCATCATGTGAGATCACGAGTACTGTTTTTGGATATATTCTCAGGAACTCAGTCATATGCCAGATCCCATCAGTATCGAGGTTGTTCGTTGGCTCATCGAGGAGGAGAATATCAGGATCTTGTATGAGTGCTCCAGCAAGGAGTAGTCGAGCCTGTTGTCCTCCAGAAAATGACTTCACTACACGACTGAGGAAGTCAGCAAATACGATCTCCTTTGCTGGCATAAAATTGACCGCTGAGAGTGCCTCTTGGATATCTCGATCGATATTGTGAGCATCACTGCGAGAGTACTTGCGAAAATAATCTGCGAGAGTTGACTCCTTATCTTCTGGATGCATGACCTGACGAGCGATCGCAATATGCTGTCCTGCACTGATGAGGATGCGTCCATCATTGACCTTGTATTCTCCAGTGATCATTTTGAATATAGTTGACTTACCCGCACCATTTTGCCCCATGAGGGTGATCTTGGATCCCTCACGTACTGAGAAACTGGTCTCATCAAGGAGCCACTTCGGTGCTATATAGCCATATGTGACCTCATCGAACCGGATAACTACGTCTCCTTTTGTCATATATTTTGGGGTTATAACTATGTACAATAGATTTTTCGAGAAGATTGTATAGAAAATATGCGAAAAATCAAAAAAAACTCCATAAATTGTGAGAAATATGAAGTTTTTTGATGTCTATACTGGTGGGAATGCCCGGGCTCGAACCGGGGACCATCGCCTTAAAAGGGCGTTGCTCTACCAACTGAGCTACATTCCCAAAATACTTGTGAGTAGCTAACAGGCGAGATCATATACAAAAAGATTATTTTGTCGAATTTATTTTTATTTTTATATCGTTTTTCCTTTGCATATGTGCCAAAAAGACATATACTCAAACACATATTTTCCATGAAAATCTCTCAACTTTTCGATCGCATTCCATTTCAAAAAAGTATTGCCGCAATACTTGTCATGATGATCCTCGTATCTCAGACAATTCGTGTGGATTTTTTTGATACTGTATCAGCAGGACCTGAGAACTATAGAGATATAGTATCTATCATAGTCGATCGTGATACCTATGGATCAGAGCGTACTCGGATACTGAGGTATGCGAGTGATATCGCAGGATATCTCGGATGAGTCCGTACCTCTATCTTCGTCGTTGATGCCAATACTCCAGTTGCGACTATCGCCAACAAAAATGAAATACTTTACTACGAGGGTGACGGAGATAAGTGAACCTCATCACTTGTAGGGACTGTACTGATCGGTAATATCCCAATCCCTCAAGTAGAAAAAGAATGAAAACGATTCTCTAGTCTCTATCCGTACGTAGACTTCAATGATAAGGTATTCGTCTATAATAGCGAGAGTCGCGACTATATATACAATAGCCAAGATCCCAAGGTAGAGCAAGTTGATATATGGCATGGAGTTATCAATCCTGCCGTCGGAAGGAGCTGGTCATGATCTACTGATATAGCCAAGATTTGATGATTCCTCGATAAGACGCATGATTTTTATACCAAGTCATGAAAATTCACTCCATCAAATATACCCCCAAAGGTATTTTATTATGATGGATTCCTCGAATCCAAAAGTATCAATGCTCGGAGTCTATTCCAATATAGTCTCTCGATGAAAAATGCTGAAAACATCTCCTATAATAGATATACAAAATATCTCCTTCAGGATGTATCGAGTGCCCTGAGAATATTCGATATACAAAATCAAGATCCTGATATCACTGCTACCTATGCATCTCTCGGTCTCTGAGAGGGAAGTGATACTGTTTCTGATGAACAAGCCAAAAAACTTCCCGATATCCAAACAAAAGATGTAATACTTGGATTTTTGAAAAACTTTAAGAGTATTTTTAATGAAAAATCTCTTGGAGAAGAGTTCCTCTCAGTGCACAATGCTGGACGATATACGAGTGGAGCAACTGTGAGGGCTGATATCCTCCCTATATCTATCTCTCTCATGGATGAGATAGCTCGTACGACTCTCCGAGAGTCCAACGATGCTCTCGCAAAAGAGATCGATCGAGTGATCATCGATAACAAATACGCTCGTCGTATCGCTCTCCTTGATGAGATACAATTCTCATCCTGAGCTCAGATAGATATAGCAAGTCCCTATACTACGATATCTCAGAACTATATGTTCGGACTGCGTACTACTGAGATACGAGATCCTCTCCAGTGTACGATTGCGAGAGGGTCATCGGGAACAATTAGTCAGTTTGGTCGTGGTCAGCTCGTCGAGGCGAATACAGCATTTGATATCCTCTCTACCCAATCTCAGATTGAACAACTCAAGACAGATACCGATATACTCGTACGTCTCGGCAAGCCCAATTGTTTCCCTGCCAATAAGCCAAAAATCGACTCCTACTGGTGATGAAATAGTATACTGCGTATTGTCTGATGATCTGGAGATCCAACGAGTATTCTCGATACTTTCCCCGCAGTGACTCGATTTACGGGTTTCACAGCACCTATTTTTGCACTCTGAGGGATGAAGGAGTCAGATAGACTGCCCATATGATGAGTAGAGAGTTGTCTCAGTTCACAATACCAGTACATGTTGAGTCCGCCGAGAGTGATGACCTACACACAATCAGGATCTGACTCAAATAGTGAATCCAGCTCGAGCAGTATAGAGACTTGTACGACAGCATATCCACTCGAGTGGACACAGGTTGGATTTGGGAGGTGTCAGTTCCCAGATGTTAGACTCTGATGACAACCAGCTCCTCGCTATACCTGTGTATCTGATCCATCATCTATCCCTGTTACTGCTAACTTGGCAGATAGTATTGTCGAATATACTACCAACAATAGACCAGCTGGAAGTACATTTTTGTTTGCTCGTCCAACCAATATCACGGGATGAGATTGCACCAATGGCACAATCTCACTCGATGGATCTCCTATAGCTACCAAGACCAATACTTGTATTGTATCTGAAGGTATCTGAGAAGATGCAACTACGGTAGATCTTACTCAGTACAAGAACTTATTTTTCCACACGATCCCATCACTCTATCGACACTCATCGCCAACTGACCTTGAGATACAAGCAGCCAAAAATAACGCCGTCACACCATCTCTACCGATCGATCTCGTGAGATATGTAGAATTCGTCACTCCAAAATGAAATACTGCTCGTATCAATTATCCCAACTTTTTTGCTATAGAGTGATGAGATATTGTCTCCGCTCGTAGATGGATCAAGTCACAATCTGATACTCAGTGGCAATCTATCATCTCTCGGGAAAATGCTACGACTCTCGATGCAAAATCTCTCCAAGCGAATCAATATCTCCAAGCAGGATCTCTGCCATCATCTCCAATTGATTGGAATATATACGTTTCAGATGATATGCTCACTCGTATACTCCAGTCTAGACAATGGCTCAATCCTGATATCAGTCTCAAGTACCAACAATCTATCAGATCCCTCCTCTCCTATTCTCAGGGTGCTCTCGATGCAAAAAGTATCATAAATACCCCACCCACTATACCATCAATATCAAACGAATATGAGATAGCTTATTTATGATTGCCGAGATCTTTTGATGCGGATTTCTCTAGTATATCTGATTCAACGACTGGATCATACAATACTCTCCGTCGTGAGATCGAGGCACTCAATATATCTGATGAAGATAGCAAAAATGGATACCTCGAATCCAATAACCCAGCTACCCAGTGTGGGCCTCCCGACGGAGTACCTCTCCTCCAGTGGCCCAGTGCTATCATGTGTTGGATCAAGGCACAATTCCCACCCAAGATTCTTGCTGGATCTTGCTGACCATCAACTATTGGTATCTGATCATCTCTTTCAGAAACATTCAGTCGCCCTGATGATCGTATTTGAGCAGATAGTACATTATTACGAGATTTTTATAGTGGTGCAGTCGTCCTCCCGATTCTCCCGAGATCGAGCATGAGACTCTCTGATACTCTCCAGGTCGATAGTCGCCTTATCAAAAATAATGCATCCCTATATCTTCCTCCTGGTACTACAGCTCGTATCGAGATAGTCTCTATCGAGTCAGCCACAGGTAAAAAAATAGATCCAAGTCAATTCTCTAGATATATCAATGTAGCTCCGTCGATAGTCTCTGTCTGAGATAAGTGAGCACAATTCCTCCTCACATCTCTCGGACAATCTGCACAGATACAACTGCGAGTATTTTATGAGCTCTCTCTCCCAGATGCGACTATATCCTCTCTGATATCATCGCCCGTGAGTATCAATATCACTCCAGAGTATTATCTCCCGACCCTCAGTCAGTCTGGATCAAGTATCTCTCGTATCGATGTGACAATCGCTGATAGCGTGATACTCGATATACGCAAGATCCTCCCTAATAACTGATCTACTGTCCCGACGAGCCCTATGCGTGTCGAGATAGTTGATGATATCAGTCAATACATGGTTGCTAGTGGTACGATCCTGCCCAACCAACCATATACTATTCCTCTTGATATAGCCAAAAAAATAGGAGTATATCGTCTCATCATCCGTGATAGTCAGGGTATATCTGGGGAGATGACCTTCTCTGTAGAATCAGGCAAACTCACTCAATCTCGCATCACTCCCATATCATCCGTATTGGTACGAGGACAGAAGACTCTTGCTATGATCCGTCTTCTCGATCGTCTCGGTAACCCGACAAGCCCAGACCTCCATAGTCTCTCGATATCTGTCGATGGATGATATCTCGTTGATGCTAATGGCAATCAAAAATCCCAAATGACTCTCGATATCATGGAGTCTGATGTACCTATTATAGTGGGTTCTGATACGGTAGGTACACTGACCCTCAAAACAAAAATAGACAATATCCTGACCTCTGAGATGAACCTAACGGTCTATGATAGTGCTCGTATCGTCCTCACGAGAGATCGTGATCCTCAGGTATGAGGATCGCCCGTCAAGACCCGTCTCGAGATACAAGATAGTCTCGGGAAGAAGATCCCATGACTCTCATCAGTTGCTACGTGGCAACTCCCAGATGGAGCTGGATGATTCTCTAAGCCTACGATAACTATCACTGATGGTAGGTCAGAAGATTTTGAATATATACCTGGCACAGTATCTGGGAATCATGCACTCTCACTTGATATATCCGGCATCTGATCCCTCTCTGATATAGTGTTCTCACTTCTTCCATGAGATCCTCTTTATGTAGATCATACGAAACAGGATGATACTATAGATTTTGTATTGCGTGATAGATATGGCAATAGAGCGAGTACGACTCTATCAGGTACACTCAGGTACAATAGTGAGTCTCCTCAGTCTATCCTCCTCAGCCAATGAGCCTATACTATATGAGGACAATCATCTGGATACTATACTATCGATGTACCATGACTCTCATCCAATATCATCAGGTATACTGATGCTACTTGACCCCATGAGATCCGAGGTATACCTACATATACTACCTATATATCTGGTAAAAATCGAGAATTTGATTTTGCTCCAGACTACAATAGTCGCTATACGGTACTTGCATGAGGATCATATCTGAGAGAGGGTGAGGATATACTCTATGGATCACTTCCATGAGGTTCTCAGAGCTTAGCTGTCACGACAGTACTCGATACCCCATACCAACAGGATATATATGCATCGTTGTTGTCAGGAGGATCCTATCGTATCATGTCACGATCAGATAGTGCTCTCCAATCGAGTATATCACTCTCATCAGGACTCCCGCTCCTCACTCTATCAGACCTCGTCACTCGTTCTCAGATAGCTCGTGTGCTCTATCCGATGCGATGAGCCTGATTTGATATCTGTATCACTGGATCATGTAGTACCGATATCATATGACCTACTATACAGCTCGCTCTCGCTCGTGGATCTCTCTTGCAACCGGGAACTACCTCTTCTCTCCTCACACTCGATGACCAGCTCGCTCGTCTCCTCACGATCAATCCTGATGGTACTCTGATACTCTCGAGTGACATATCACTCATCCCTGACGATAGTGGTATGAGATGACTCCTTATGCGGGTCATGAGATCAGGATCACAGATTGCGACTCTCGAATATATCATGGATACTCGTTTCTCTATAACCAATTCTCGAGTATTTGCCTCTGATACTCCTCGCAATACTCCTCTCCTCTTGAGCTCACAGCAGGGGATACAATCGATGCGTACCAACCCTCTCGATATGAGTATCCTCGGATATCAGATCATCAAAAGTCATGATGACCAGGAACTCGATGAGACTATCAGTGGTCCTATACATACGAGCTCTATCGGCGATATTGCCGAAATATCTGGAGTAGGATGGACAGGTAACAATACTATGCTCCTTTCCTATGCTTGAGGAGATATAGTGGGCGAGGCAAGTCGGTTTTTTCATACATATACACTCGTGAATATGGGAGATCCAGTCGCTCATATCGATCATGGTCGTGCTGGTACTGAAATAGAGGGGATCGATCGGACTATCGGATCTATTATCGATCGTGGCAATAGATCTGGGATTGCTGACTTTGCTCATCGGGATATGGATGCTGACGGTATCGAAGATCTCATCGTCACCTACCAGGATGGATATATCGAGCTCCTCCTCAACCGATGAGGCAAGTTCCGATCTCGAGGTATGATCAGCTACAATCGTGATATCGATAGTTCTCAGATATATTTCGCTGATATCACTTATGATGGATATGCTGATATAGTTGGTATCAATAAGCAATGATCCCTCATCCTGATCGATAATTCTCTCCGCAAGTTTGCTCGTCGAGATATCACACTCGAGTGATGAGCTATCCTCCCAAATCGTATCTCACAACTTCGTATCTATGATATGGATACCGATAGTCGAGACGATATTGTCTATATCACTTCTGGATGAGAACTGGGAATACTCTATGGGACTCAGACGGCTGGGAATTTTGTAAAAAAAATCCTCGATCCGACTCTCGGTATCGTACTCTCGCCGAAACCGATCAAGACGTGAGGAGCTATCCATACGAGTACAACCCCTAATCTGACGTGATCACTCGGAGTGAGCCCTCTAGAGAGTACTACCCTAGATCCGAGTCTCCTCGAAGCAGAGATCTACTACCAATATAGCGATATCGCCCCACTCCAGAGAGATACCAATATCGCTATAGAGACTCTATCGTGAGCCCTTGACTCTATTGCTCGTGGTACGAGCACCTCTCGTCCTGCTACATTCGTACGGAGTCAGTATACATGAGCCTATGGACTCGATATAGCCAAGAGGTATACCAATACTACCAACCCAACACTCTCAGTCGATGATCGTATAGAGACGACTATCACTATCAAAAATACGAGCAAGGATACTCTCAAAAATATCGAATATCTCGATACTATACCAAAGATATTCTCTGCAGAAAAAACCCAATACTACTCTATCAAACGATGATCAAGTAGTATCTCTCGTGAATATAGTAGTATCTGAGATGGAGAATTTGATATCAAGTTCACGATCGGGACTCTCGCTCCAGGAGAATCCATAGATATCGTATATGATCTCATAGCACTGCCAGCGAGTTATGGAGAGATGATCGTCTGAGATCTTGAAAGGGGGACGGTAGGATCTGATATATACTGAGATATCGGATTCAAGACCTCTACCACGTGTGGGGCAAGTATGCTTCTATGGGTATCAGGACCAGCACCACGTGACTATGTTCGTACCAATCATGAGTTCTGATCAGTATCACTCCCTGATTGACTCGCGAGCCGACTCGCTGATACTGATCGCAATGATGTCCCAGATAGTGTAGAGAATATGAGCCTCGCAGACAGACAAGCTGCCTACAGAGATATGACACAATGAGTCTCATCTCAGCGTGCTCCTCTCTTGCGTACCAGTCAAAATGGTACTGAGATCAATATATGATTCAATGATAGCTCTATCGATCGTGTGACTGATATGGCTCAGAATCTCGCTGATGGGCTCTCTTGCGGATTCGGTGGAGGAGGATGTATGAATTTTCCGATGAACTGGGCACCACTCGCTCCTGGATCTGATCCAGTACTTTTTGGCAATCCTATCGGCGATGGACTCAAGGTATGAGAGTGACTTCCTATATTCTCAGCTCTCACGG